>JACSRV010000046.1 GCA_014879545.1 Chitinophagaceae bacterium
AGGCTGCAATTGCAGCCTGTTTACAAGAATTGTCTATAAAAATGGTCGTTATTGCACCACAATCTTTGCTGTAGCAGTAGTATTGCCGTTCGAGATATTAGCTACATACATACCCTGTGCGAGGTTCAATCCCCTCAGCGGCAGAGAGTGGTCGCCCGTGGTCAGCGGGAGGCCACTTGTATATACCACCCTGCCATTCAGGTCTGCTATCACCAGTTTATAGTCGCCTGCTTCAGGGGCAGCGTAAGCAAGGTTGATGGTGTTGGCGGTGGCTGCACCCAGTACACGCAAAGCGCTGCCTGTGCCTGTAACATCGTTGATGCCTGTTACAGTGATCGGTGCCCAGTTCAGACGGAAATCGTCTATGCAGGATACTGCCCTTGCACCTGACCCGGCCGATGTGTCAACAGCCACGATACGGATCCACACGTTCGTTGATTTGTTGTTCAGAACTGTATCGAAGTTGATGCTCACACTGTCGTTCTTGAACACATGACCACCTGTAGTGAGGCTGCCGCTGGTAGTAGCAGTTGCCGCTGTGAAGGTAGTTGGTGTAGCGCCGAACCCATAGTCAACACGCCATGTAGTGACACGTGGTGCAGCCGTATCGAGCGACTGTAGTTTGAAAGAAGCTGTGAAGTTCTTGAAGCCGGTTGTGTTAGCTATCTGAAGAATAAATGCTGCTCCGGGGTCGCTGTTGGGCAGGGTAGATGCGGTATTGTTTACCTGGCGAACACCAAGCGCACGGTCCGTAGTGCCTACCTGTGTGAGCGAATCAGCACCCATAGTGATCACGTTGGCAGAAGGGTAGTTTTTGAAGCCGCCCCTCGAACTATTAGTGGTGCTGCCCCACGTGCCGCTGGTTGCAGCAGAGATAAACGCACTGCCCGGCAGAATATCTCCCAGATAGTTTACTCGGGCGGTATCGGCTACTGCCCATCCGGTTGGCAGTCCGCTGCCAATGCCATTAAAATTCTGGTAATAGCTTGTGCCTGAAAGAGTTAGCTGGGCATTGGCTGCCAGAGAAGTTGCTGCAAACGCAGCCGCGAGTAAAATTTTCTTCATATCAGTTAATTGTTGACTGCAAATATAATGAGTGGCAGCCTATGGCCAATTTTATTAAAGAAGAAGGGCCATCTCACAGACGTGAGATGGCCCTTCGTATGGAAACAAGTATTTGATTAGTGTACCATCACTTTGGCGCTTGCAGAAGTGTTGCTGCTGAACATTTTGGCGATGTACATGCCCGGTGCCATGTTGAGGCCCGATACTGATATGTGCTGAGTTCCTGCCTGGCAGTTGATGTTTTCAGTGCGGATCACACGACCTGCGATATCGCAAATTGCCAGCGTGTAGCTGCCGGCTTCCTGAGCGTAGTATGCAAGGGTGAAGCCTTCAGTTGTAGCCTCGCCTGCTACACCAAGAGAAAGAACAGGCTGTGTTGCTACGTCAGAAACACCTGACGGGCCTGCATTACCTGACCAAGTCAGAGATATGTCGTCGATAGCAGTGCTTGGCCTGTTGCCGCTTCCTGTTGAAGCTGCTGACGGACGTACGCGAACCCAGATAGGACCTGATTGGTTGTCCAGGCTGCTACCAAAGCTTGCAGTTACTGCATTGTTCGAGTAAGTATGGTTACCCGTGGTCCACGTACCTGTTGTAGATGTAATAGTTGTGAACGAGCTTGGTGTAGCACCCATGCCGTAATCTACTATCCAGTTTACTGTACGTGGGCTTGATGAATCAAGCGACTGCAGTTTGAATGCGAGGTTGAAATTTGTAAGACCGGTAGTGTTGGCAATGTAGAGGCAGAATGCCGCACCCGGATCGTAGGCAGTTGCACCTACCTGACGAACACCCAGTGCCCTGTTGGTAATAGCGTCACCGGCTACACAAATGTCCACAGTTGGTTGTGTGCCGATTCCTGTAGCTGAAGGATAATTCTTGAATCCGCGGGTAGTAACATAAGCAGAGTTAGAACCGCTCTTACAGCTGGTATCTCCACCCGGCAATACGTAGGGTTTGCCGAGGGCAGTTACGACTGCTACGGTTCCCAGCGATGTCGATGATGCGGCAGTATCCACATACCAACCTGTTGGCAGCGTGCTTCCTGACGGGGTCATGGCGTCGAAGTTCTGAGAGTAAGATGTGCCTGATAGTGTCAGGGGAGTTTGTGCATTTGCAGCGGTAAAGGCCAACGACAAAGCAACTAATAATGTAGATTTTTTCATAGACATTTAATTAAAGTACAAAATTGATATTGTAGTGTTTAGAAATTGTAAAGAAATATTAACCAAAATGATAAGCGAAATTAGATAAAACGTACTGATTTTATCCATATCCGACCGAAAAGACCACCCCACTTTTATTAGTTGCAGCGAGGATTCGTCATTTTTACATCAATGGTGTCACGAAGTGTGATCTGCGGCGTTCCGATGTAGAGTGTAACGATACCGGTCAGTGTTCCGTTTCCGGTAGGTGTCATCGCCGGCTGGAAGTTCGAGTAGTTACTGTTGTACATGCTTGTTTTTGTAAGCTTGTTGCAACTCGTAATGTAACGCGATGTGCTTCCGTAAGGGTCAGAATATACCACTCCCTGAGACCCGTTGTCGAACTGCACGTCCTTCAAGGTCACAAGGGTATTAACGTAGTTTGAAGCGCCTGAAAACAGGTCTATCATAGTTATTGTAGGCGGTGTGATCGTGTTGGGGTAATTGCCTTTAATAATATAGGTACCCAGCAGGCTGGACGGGATACCATTTGTGGTGCCATCGGCATTCATAGAGAAGATGATCTCAGGCGTGCCTTTATAGTTCATCAGCATCAGTCCTTTCAATTTAACATAAACCCTGCGACCAACGGGGTAGTCGCTGTAGAGGTATGTTTTATCCAGTATCAACTGGATGCCGGCTGTAGAATCCTGGATGAATATCCTCTTATAAATGTTACCTGATCTATCATCACCTACCACGATACCCGAGATAATGGTATCTCCCATAACGCGGCCCTTATTGCTGTTCATCACTAAGCCCATTTTGGAGATTGACGAGATATTGCAATTCACTGTCAGTTTCGGATCCAGGCTGCTGGTATCAGGCGGTGCGTCAAATTGTTTTTTCAGACAAGAGTTCAGCAGCAGGATGCTGGCGAGCAATAAGCCGGAGAGACTAAGGAATTTCATATAGTTTGCTTGTTGTTTTTCGTTTTAGTTAGAATCGGATGGTTGCAGAGATACCGTAGTTTAGGCCGTAGGCGTATCCGTATTTATTAGGGAATTTGTTTGGGTTCTGGTTCGCAAGGTCGTAGCGGAGCTGCTCGTAACCAATAGACTTTATGTTCTGATTATTGAGCAGGTTGCCGATGTTTGCGCTCAGCACCAGTTGTGCTCTGCGGTCAAACGGCTTGAAGTATTTGCTGATATCGAACGTTTTACCACCCGCCACATTCACCACAAAGGCCGAAGGCAATTTCTCCTGACGGAGGATGTCGGTCCATTTCTGGCTTGCAGGGTCCACAAGGTCCACTGCCAGTTCTGTGCGACGCTCGGGGTTGATCTCCACATAGTTGCGGTCCATATAGTTAAAGCTAAGGTTGCCCCAGTAACCACGTGGACTGTACCTGAACGCCATACTGTATACCGACTGCGGACCTACACCCAGGTAGTAGTCCTTAATGTAAACGGTGTGTGTCACCGGCACCATGCTCGGGATATTATCCTGATAGATGGAGATAGTGGGGCGGTTGTTATAATAAGACTCTCCCACTGCTATGCCTGCCGTAGCAGTCAGGTCGCTTATGATCTTCACAGAAGCAAGCATCTCTGCACCTACAGTGCGTGTACTTACGTTCTGCATCACATAGTTCACATAAGACTGTATATCCGGGTCGTCGTTCCAGAATCTTTTGATGAGCGTGAGGTCATTAACCTCTGTGGCATAACCGGTGAGCCTGAAGTTCATACCCTTGGCTTTGAAGTTATAACCACCTTCAACGGTCTGCGTTTTGCTTACCTGCGGATTGCTGATAACAAAGTCGCGGGTGCCCGGTGCTATGTAAGTGTTGTTGGCTGTAGGTGCATCTGTGATGTAACCGGCATAGGCAAACACTGTATGGTGGTTGTCTATGCGGAACGTTGCCCCTGCTTTCGCTTTGTACGTGAAGAAATTCTGGTCTGCTGTGCGCCCGAAGGAATTATTGGGGAACAATCCGTTACGGTACAAGCCCTCGCGACTGAATGATGTATTGCCTGCCGCTGCTGCCGCGAAGAGGTCTATTTTGTTGTACGAATACAGCAACTGGCCCCATGCGTTTGTCTTTAGTGTCCGCAAAATATAATCATAGCTATATCTGTCGCCCGTTTTGATCAGAGCATTGGGGTTATTCAGATTGTTCTGGCTGTTGTTGGGGTCGTTCACCACAGCCTGAGACGCAAACTGGTAGTAGTTTACGAAGAACTCGCCTCCCATAAGGTCTGCCAGTTCTTTATAGTATTCGTCATACTGAGAAATGGCATTCACGCCGCCATCGACAGTCAATTTTTCATTCAGCGCATGTGTGATGATGGAATTTAATGACAGCGTGCGCATATCATCTACCCTGTTGCCTATCACATACATTGATTGTTTGCCTGTTATATTGTTGCCTGCAATGCCGTTCACGTTAGTAACGGTTGCTGTGTTCATGTAGTTGCTCATATACAGGTCATCCCACTGTATCTGCAGTAGATCGGGGTTTGCCTCATATTCTGCTTTTGTGATGTCATATAATGACTGACGCGGGTTCAGCCCGCCCTGAATGGCGTAGGAAGGGAGGTTGCGGTAGTAGGTAGGATTCGGATTGGCTGCATTGTAAAAGTCAAGCCCCGAACGTTTGTACTTCCCATACTTGTACCCGAGCGATGTGGTCCACCTGGTTTTGTCCGACGGACGGTAGGTATGGCTTGCCACAATGATGGGCTGGAACGAACTGTCTGACCGCGCATTGCGTTTTTTGCCGTTCTGATAGCCCCAGTTCTCGTTGTAATAGTGGCTACCGGCCAGGTCGAACACTTCCTGTATCTCGGTGGCTGCCAGTCCGCGATAGGTGGGAGCGGCAAGACCTGTAAGGTTGAACTGTTGTTTTTTATACACCTTGCTCACCGCCCCATAGAACGACTTCCCATCGTAGTAGGTACCCGGTATATAGCCTTCATCGGCCCAGCGGCGCGATGCGGACAGCGAATAGGCCCATCCGTTCTTCATCAGTCCGCTGCTGTAGGTGGCCATCACACGGTTGCGGTAGCTGCGGTTGCTGTTATAATAAGAGACGTTGCCACCCCTGCGCTGGTCGGCTGCAGTTGCGTTGATGTAAGTAGAGCCGTTGACCGAACCAAAGGAATACTCACCCGGCCTCAGGCCATAGGTGATCACCCTGTCGCGTAGCACGTCGTTCAGTCCGCCCAGCTGCGCGAATGGAGCGAAGCCTGTCTGCAGGTTCTGCAGCGGGAAGCCATTGAACTGGATATCCGTATTTCCATATCCGCGCGGACGGAACCTGTAAGGGCCGAAAGTGAAGATGGCGATCCTGAGGAATTCGTCACCGTTAGATGCATAGAACGCACCCGAGCTGCCGGCGTCCATGCCTGTATTCTCGTCGTCCTGAGTGGTATTATCTTCGAGCACTATTGTGGGTATCTCTCCGTTATCATCGGCACTTTTGTCGCTTGGAGTAAGAAAAATGGTTCCGAGGTCGTCATTTCCCGGCAGTACCTTAGTTACAATGGTGTCGTTTTTTACATTGAAGCCGGACATAATGACCATCTGCTGCCCTGTCGGTACATCTGCTATTGAGAAGTATCCGCCGGCGGAGGTGGTAGTTGATTTTTTTGCTTCCGGAATATTGACCTGCAATTCCGTGAACGGCTTGCCGGTGACGCTGTTCAGCACGCGTCCCTTTACGATGCCTGTGCCGCTTTGTGCAACTGAATCTTTAGCGGCAAAAAATAGTAAGGAAAATGCCAACAACCGCAGGCTGGTTGTAGAAGAATGAAGCATGTATGTTGATTTCAGGCTGCAAACTTACGAAACACCTGTCAACCAATAAGGAAAAGTGATTAAGTAATTGTTATGCAGGGAGGCGATGATTCTTTTTATAGGGATTACCTGTGTAATTTTGCCGCAAAAACTAATAATAACGTGGTTAAGAAATTGCTCTTTGCGCTGTTTTCGTTTGGTGTTGTGGTCAACTCTTTTGCGCAGGAAAAGACAAAATACAGGGTGATAGCGATCGGAAGCTATAACTGCGAGAACTTCTTTGACACTGATGACGACACAGCAAAGAAGGATGAGGATTTTACACCTAAGGGCGCATACGGATATACTGATGAGGTGTACCGGCAGAAAGCCCACAACATAGCTACCGTAATACAGAAAATGGGCACATCGGTGACGCCTGAGGGAGCGGCGATAGTGGGCCTTGTGGAGGTGGAGAACGACCATGTGTTGCAGACATTGGTAACCCAGCCCGAATTGGCAGCGAGGCATTACAAGTATGTTTGGTTCCCCACGGCCGACGAGCGGGGCATCAGCACGGCAATGTTATACAACCCGAAGTACTTTTCGGTTCTTTCGGCGCAGCCGGTGCGGGTGCCGCTGGAGACCCTTGGTCAAAAACGATCCACACGCGATGTGTTGTATGTATGTGGCATACTGGCCGGCGATACAGTACATGTGTTGGTGAACCACTGGCCGTCTAAAAGTGGCGGTGAGGCGGCTTCCGAGCCCGGCCGCAGGTTGGCTGCATCGGTAAACAGGCGCATCATTGATTCTGTGCAAAAAACAAACCCTGACGCCAAGATCCTGCTCATGGGCGACCTGAACGATAATCCGGACGCGGAGTCTGTAACTGAAGTGCTGGAGGCAAAGAAAAACGTCGAAAAACTGAGGCAAACAGATATCTATAACCCCTGGATCAATATGCATAAAAAGGGGCTGGGAACGGAGTGCTACCGCGATGAGTGGCACCTGATAGACCAGATAATGATAAGCGGTGCATTTGTGAACAACCGCAATGACAAATGGAAGTACTACAATGCGGCTATTTTTAATGACGATATGCTGGTGAATAAGATAGGCAAAGACAAGGGCAGGCCACACCGTTCGTTTACCATAGCCCAGGTGTGGGACAATGGCTACAGCGATCACTTTCCCGTGCTTATGTACTTCATCAGCAAGTAGTTACGTTTGTATCGATCGGCTTAATTGACGGATATCAGTACCTTTGATCTGTTTATGAAGAAATTATTCGGAATTTTCCTGACATGCCTGTCCTTTACAGGTATCGCACAACCGGCAGGTTATTACGACCCCGCTGCCGGCCTTACCGGGCAGGCGCTTCGTGCCGCACTGGCAACAATTATCCATCCGCATACTCCACTTTCTTACACGCCGGGTGTCTGGGATGCGTACAGCACAACCGACAGAAAGCCGAATGGCAAAGTCTGGGATATCTATTCAGACATTCCGGGTGGCACACCCCCATACGAATATACCTACGGTAGTAATCAGTGCACCGGCAGCTCACCTTCAGCCGAGCATTCTTGTTATAACCGGGAGCACACTTGGCCGCAAAGCAAGTTCTCCTTCCCGGCCGCTGATGATGCGCCTGCAGGCACAGATGTTTTTCACATTTATCCTTCAGATTATTGGGTAAATAATCAACGAGGCAATTATCCTTATGGTAAGGTCACATCGCCTTCACAAACCTTCATGAACGGAAGTAAGCTGGGTAATAATACTTACCCGGGCGCGCCCTCGGGAACCAGTTTTGAACCAATAGATTCGTTTAAAGGAGATATAGCACGATCTTACTTCTATATGTCTACTTGCTATCGCAACGATAGTGCCAACTTCACCACATGGGAGATGGCTACATTGGTATCGTTAAAATCATGGGCTGCAGCAATGTTGCTGGAATGGCATCACCTGGACCCTGTGAGCAAGAAAGAGATAGACCGTAACAACGCTATCTACGCGCTTCAGAACAACCGCAATCCGTTCATCGACCATCCCGAATATGCCGATTGTATATGGGGTACTGCCAATTGCAGCACTACGTTTGTTCCGAATACAGGTAGCGCCACTCAGGACGCGCACATCTATCCTGTGCCGGCTGTTGATGTAGTACATGTTTCATGGCAATACGCATCTGCTGCACCGCTCGCTGTTTCAGTCACCGATGTGGCTGGCCGTGTAGTGTATCATGCTGCAGTAAATGCCGCCGGTAGCGAGCTTACACTGGATGTGTCGGCATGGCCTCATGGCATTTATGCCCTGCAGCTGCAGTATGCCAATACAGTAAAAGTCAATAAAATTGTCGTAGAATAGATAATACCTGAATTCAATGAAGGAGCCCCTGCATAAAATGCAGGGGCTCCTTCATTATACGCTATGAGTGTTGCTCATAGCGGCTTTTGCTCCCAGAAGGGGTCGTGCCACAACGGTTCGGTTATCGGGCCGTGTTTGGGCATCAGGTTATGTGCCGCTTCCAGCTCTTTCGGAAAGTAGTCCTGAAGAAAACTGAACAGTTCCCGTTCCTCAAACCTGATGTGCGATTCCAGCACATGCGCGAATATGCCCAGATTGTTGCCGCCGGCTGTAAGTGCTATTCTGTTTATAAGCGACCTCAGTTCGTCATGTTCGTTCAGCCCCTGCATGCGCAGCGGATGGTCTTCAGGCAATATGGAATACACATATCGCTCTTCTTCGAGAAAATGTTGCGCAAGCAGCTCGCTGAACATCTGTTCAGTGTAGCTTGCTATCCGCTCAGGAGCCACGTTCAGCCGCTGTCCTTGTCGTATCTTCCATACTAGCAGCAGCCCGAAGTGGTGCTCTCTCGATAACTCTATAAGTGATTCAGAGCGCTTCATGCTTTGCGGGTTATGATTCTTGTGTACAGATCTTTTTTTCCAGTTCCACAGCACGCGGGAACAGGATGTTGTTCTCGAGATGAATGTGCGTGTACAGTTCGTTGATGAATTCATGCAGTTTCTGGTACGATACCCTGTAAGTGGTACACGCGTCTTCAGGCGGGGTGAAATTGGCGGTCAGCTCAGTGAGGCGCGCGGCTCTGTCTCCTTCTACTGTGTGTTCCTGCTTCATCGAGTCTATAGGGTTGGAGAGCGTGCCGAAAAAGAACGGTTTTGAAAGTCCGTTGTTCAGGCGTTCGGCCTCTGCCAGTTTCTTAATAGCAGGAAAAAGGATAGCTTCTTCTTTCAGCATGTGGTGGGTAAGTTCTTCGCCGCAACCAATGAACAACATGAGTATCTCATTCAGTTCAGGATGGTTGTTGCCATGCACTTTGTTCACCTTGGTGAGGTACGCAAGTAACGTAGGGATGTTCTCGCGAACATAAGAATGGTATTCCTGTACAATGAGATCTGCAAGATCGTCAAGCGGCATCCTTGCGAATTCAAGGTCGGACGTATTAGCCGACCGGGCCACTTTTTCCGCAAGTTCCCGCTCTATTGTATCCTGGTCTAATTGTTTCTCTCTACACACATCGCTCAGTTTTCTGTGGCCCTTGCAGCAGAAGTCTATATTGTATTTTCTGAACACCTCAGCTGTTCTGAAATTACCTGCAACGATCTGCCCGATTGTAGTTGGCACTTCTTGTTCTATCAGTATTTCCATTGTAGTTGGTTATTTAGTCTTCTGCAAAATTGCGTGGTCTTTCTGCCCGCTAGTATGTGTGAAATCATAACAACCAAAGAAGATTGTTAAAACATTTTTCATTTTATGCGTATACGCATAAACGGGCCATTATCCCGGTAGTAGTTTTGATGTATTGTTAACTGTATCAATTTTATTTTATGAAACGATTTAAGTTGTTTGCATTCACTTCTTTAAGTGTTCTCGCTTTCTCATGCAACGATGCCGGCAATGCTCCCGCGGCTACCACTGGTGGCGAATCTGCAGCTACTGCAGCTACTGAAGCTGCCGGTCAGTCCGGTGTGCAGGACGATGCTTCTCAGAAAAATGTGGTGCAGGTTGCGGTGGGCAGCAAAGATCATACAACACTCGTTACAGCTGTGAAGGCGGCTGAACTGGTGGACGCATTGAGCAATGCGGGACCATTCACGGTATTTGCTCCAACAAACGCCGCTTTCGATAAATTGCCTGCAGGAACGGTTGAAGGCCTCTTGAAGCCTGAGAAGAAAGAAGACCTTGCTGATATTCTTCAGTATCACGTGTCTATAGGTGTGTATAATGCAGATCAACTGCAAGACGGACAGTCTCTGGGTCAGGCGAACGGAGGTAATATCAAGATCACTAAAAAGGATGGTAAGATCATGGTGAACGGTACTGCTACAATCATTACTTCAATTCCGGCATCAAACGGAGTTATCCACGTGATAGACGGGGTGTTGCTTCCTGGTAAATAATGGATTAGATCAGATGGTTATAATAAAGCGGCTGAATGTTTTTCAGCCGCTATTTTTTTGTTCCCTTATTGCTGTTGTTGACCAACGTGCTGCACTATCTTCATCAGCATCACTGTAGATATACTCATTGCCCGTTGTTTGGCCAGGTCCGCTTTCTCACCTTCGAAGAGCTCATCTACCGATTCTGTGAACAACTCCAGCCATCTTGCAAACAGTTCCTCACTCAGCGGTTTGAACTTGTGAAATGTCTGGTGGCTTTTCAGCGGATTTCCAAAATACCCGCCTGTGAACATCAGTGTGTTTTCCCAGAACGAATACATCAGGGGCAGATGTTTCTCCCACTTGACATGCGAGAAATAGCCCGATAGCAGGTCGTCTCTCTTTACTTTCTCATAGAATACGTTCACCAGGTGTTCTATGTCGTGCCTTCCCTGAATGTCCTGTTTCATGTTACAGATCTTTGCGGTTGAATTTTCTTAACGATAACAGAAGTGGCGCTGCGGTCCAGATGGCCATAACCACCATAGAAATCACTATCCCTTTTTGTGTTCCGAAGAAGTCTTTGAAGATGGCACCGGTATAACCCATCAGTGCCGAAACATCCATCTTCAGCAGTACCATAATACGTGCCAGATCCACGGGGTTCAGCGCGCTCACGCCCACCATTGCCTTTTCAATTGGGTAGTCGGCAAACTGGAACAGAAGGAACAGCACTATACCATCGAACACCAGCGCGAAATAGAGCCAAAGCATTATGGAAAGCCCTATGCCGCGTGCTTTATCTCTTGTGCCTACCGATGCTAGCATGGCTATAGACACAAAGATGATCGATAGAAGCATGCCCATGACGAGCAACGTGATGCCCGTTGCAGATCTGTCATAGATCAGTAGCGGTATGCCGACACCTGCAAGAAATGATAAAGACAATGCGCCCGCAAGACCGGTATAAAGACTTAGCCAGATGCTTTTCCTTTTAATGGGCTGACTCAGCAGTAGCTCTACGAACTCGGAGCTGTTGTAGATATATATGGTTGAAAAGATGACACACACCAGCGGCACAATGAACAGAACAAGATTCAGCAATGTGAGCAGCCCTTTTTGCGTGTTGTCTTCCAACCCGAACACAGTGAAAGATATGGCCAGCAGAATGCCTGTGTAGGCGATTACTATCTTATTCCTGACGATGTCGAGTAGTATGTATTTTATTATTTTCTTCATCGGTCGGTTTTCTTCATAAAGTGAGCAATAGCTTTAGACAGTTTGTCCTCTCCGGTTTCGCTTCTTAATGTTTCTATGTCTTTGTTGAAAACCAGGTTGCCATCCTGCATGTACATAACATGCGATATCAGGTCGTCCAGCTCACTCAGAATATGTGAGGTGATCATAATGAGTTTTCCCTTCGCTTTTTCGTGCAGTATCTTCTCCTTTAGTATTTCTGATGCTACCGGATCCAGGCCGGCAGTTGGTTCATCCAGTATCATGATCCCGGGGTTGAACAGGAAGGCTATTGCAGCACTCACTTTTTGCATGGTACCACCCGAAAGAGTGCCCATGCGCTTGTTATAAAGCTGTCGCAGCGAGAAAGCATTGATGATGTCCTCATCTGTTTTTTGGTCTGTTTGCCTGATGTCCGATATCATTTCCATTACCTGACCTATGGTCATATTTTCAGGGTACCGGCCTATCTGCGGCATGTACCCGATCTGCGAGCGGTATGCCCAGCCGTTGGCCACCGGTTCGTTGTTCACGGCAATGGTGCCGGAATCCGGCAATACCATTCCCAGAATGCTCTTAATGAGTGTGGTCTTGCCGCAACCGTTGGGGCCTATCAGCGCCAGGCAGGTTCCGCCGTCGCTCCGAAAGGAGACATCGCGCAGCACGTGCAGCTTTCCAAAGGTTTTGTTGATGTGTGTTACTTCGATCATAGTTTAACAGGTTTCATCAGTGGGTTCGGGTCTTTAAGGTTCTCCGGTGTGAGGCTTGGTAGTACTTTCTCCGACCGGTCCATGAGGCTGGTTATCAGACTGCGGAAGAGTATCATTGCCGGTGGGTTCTTTTCTACAATTATGCTATACATACTTACGGGGCGGTAGGGTACGTCTCCTATTTTGTTACGGTTCAGGTCGTATCCCTCATATTTGTCCCAATAGTTGTTGGTAAATGTGTTCAGCACCAGCGATCCGTTAGTGCCTACGTCAAATGTGTTGGAGATAAAATTGTTTTCTTTCAGCACTATGTCCATGCAGCTGGCCTGTATTTTCAGTCCCCAGCCGTTTTCTTTAAATTGGTTCCGGTACATCTCCACTCGGCTCACGCCTTCCAGAAAGATACCGCTTGTGTTTCGGTCGAAACAATTACCATCAATGTAGCTGTCCGAGATCTCTTTCAGCAGCAGGCCGTAGGCGGCATCTCCCCAGTTTTCTCTGAAGTAGTTGTGAAACATTTTTACGTGGTTGGAGAACATCACTGCTACACCCGCGCCATTGTTCTCAAACACGTTCGCGGCATACATATCGCTGTTAGAGAACATGAAGTGCAGTCCGTATCTCATGTTGTGATGAGATATATTGCGCCAGATAACAGAGTTGGTAACGAACTCGAAGTAAATGCCGTCTCTGTGTCCTGATACTGTGTTGCCCGTTATTATCAGGCTGTCACTCTTCCAGCAATGGATTCCGTTTCCGCTTTGCTGCTCCTCTACCTGATGGGCGGCCAGTTTATTGCCGGAGATGGTGCAGTTGACGCCGTATTGCGAGTAAATGCCGAAAAAGCAGTCTTCAAGTATGTTGTTGGAAATAGTAACGTAGCGGCGATTGCAAATGCGCACACCCGCATAATCGACTATGCTGGAGGTGCCTGAATTGATGATTCTGAAGCCGTCTATGAGAACACTATCGGCCTTCACCGAAATGTTCTCGAATTTCTTTTGTCCGTCTATCACCGGGTGGTTTTTCCCCAGCAGTGATACCGGTTTTGTGATGACGATGTTACCTTCCTTATACGTGCCTGCCTGCACTATGATCGTGTCATGTGGTTGGGCGGCTTGTAACGCTTGGGTGATCTTTTCAAATTGTTGTCCGCGTCCCGTTGTAAGTACTCTGGCGTGTCCCGAGACACCCGGCAACAGAAACAGCAAGGACAATAGGGATAATATGGAAGTAGATGGTCTCATTAGTGCGCAGCCCAGGTGGTTGTGGTGCCGTGGTGTACTTTGGCGGCGTTGGTCAGGCTGTCGGTATTGCCAAATGCAACGAGGTCGCCTTGCATTGGACATTGTATCTCGCTGCCTTTCAGAAGTTTGGCCGCTGTTGCCGGAATAAGAGCATGTGTGCCGCTGTAATCAGCAAAATAGATCATGGCCTCTTCGGCAGTTACTGTTTCAAGTGTCTGCATGTATGCTTTAAGGCAGGCTATGTCATCAAACTTGAAGATCTTGCCGGTCTTTGTTACAAGTTCTGCACCAAAACGTGCATCGGCTATTGTCATCTTACAGGCAGCGCAGTTGTCTTTCCCCACTTTAAGTGGTTCTGGTTCTGTATTGCAGCTGCTAAAAGTAACGAGTGCGATCATAAGGATCGCAGCCGCACTGTTTGCTGTATTCGCGCTTATTTTCTTTCGCCATTCCATAACAAATCCTACTACAAGGAGGCCACCGCATCCTAAAAATATCCATCCACCAATGTCTGGTATAGAATATGCCCCGAAGTTCAGCAATTGTTTGAAACCGATAAGCGGTGGCTGATACGCCATGCCCGGCACAACTATTGCCGCGTGCGGGTCCAGATTGTGGCCATAATTGTATTCCCATTTCCAGAAGTCGATCATGGCAATTACACCAAATGCTACAAACAGCCCCATGGCTGTGTAGAAGAATTTCTTTTTATTGGCTATTGCGGCAGCCAGAAACAGAACAGAGAAGAATACGATACAATATGGTAGGATCGTAAATTCAGGAAAGTCGGCTTTGTGTAGTGTTTTCATGCCTATGTAGTGGTTCAGTCCGTTGATGATGTCAACGTCGCCCTTAATATCGTTGGCATGTATTTGCAATGCCAGTCCCTCCGGATACTGCGGAGCATCGAGGTCTATGCGCCAAATGGGTGTATATAACACGGCCAGCAGAGACAGTCCGCATACTGCCAGTATTATCCTCGTGGTTATCAATAGACTATTCTTTTTCACTTCGTTCATCTTTTTGGTCAAATAAAAGGTCCGGCTCATCTGTTTAGTCCCAGACAAGCCGGACCAATACCCTCTTCACAATTAGTTAGTCAGGTGTTGGCAGCGTTATTGTGCGGCTGCCGGTTCTGGCGCGGTCTTACCCGTGCTGAACGTAAGCGGCGTATTGCTGCCGGCAGGCGATACCCTTACATATCCCTGCATTTCCTGGTGCAATGCACTACAGAAGTCGGTACAGTACATAGGATACATTCCTACCTTTTCTACGTTCCATTTCAGTGTCTGTGTTTCACCCGGCATTATCAGCAGCTCAGCGTTTGATGCGCCCTTGATAGCAAATCCGTGCGGTACGTCCCAGTCCTGCTCAAGGTTCGTTACGTGGAAGTATACTTCATCGCCCACTTTGATACCTTCAATATTATCAGGTGCGAAGTGTGAGCGTATCGCAGTCATATACACGTGTACTTCCTTGCCTTTACGTTCCACTTTTGTTGTTGCCTCTCCTTTTGATGCATAAGGATTCGCATTCTCGTCTATCTTGTAGAACTTAACAGACCTGTTCTTGATGATGTCAGCAGCACATGCCTGCGCATAGTGTGGCTCACCAATAGTTGGGAAGTCAAGTATCAGCTGCATCTTGTCGCCGCTTATGTCATAAAGCTGTGCGCTCTGTGCCAGTTCAGGGCCCGTAGGCAGGTAGCGGTCTTTTGTGATCTTGTTGTAAGCGATCACGTATTTCGCGTTTGGTTTGCGGCTATCACCACCAGGTACACACAAGTGACCTACAGAATAGTATGTTGGAGCGCGGTCCACTACTTTCAGATCTTTGATGTTCCATTTCACAACCTCGCTCGATACGAAGAATGAAGTGTACGCATTACCCTTGCCGTCAAATTCTGTATGCAAAGGACCAAGGCCCGGTTTCTTAACTTCACCGTACAGGGCTGCGTCATACTTGATCACAGGTATACCTTCAAAATCGCCTTCAAATGCTTTGTCAGCAATTGCTTTCTGTATTTTATCGAAGCTGAATACAGGAATGAGGGCAGCAAGTTTACCACTACCTACAATGTACTCACCTGTCGGGTCAACGTCACAGCCGTGTGGAGATTTTGGGCAAGGAATGAAGTAACACATGTCTTTCAGCTCTTTCGCGTCCAGTACCGTAACTTCTGTTCTGATCTCTGAAGTCGCAGTATGCGTTTTCTCGTTGTAAACGTTGTGCGCATAACGTACAGACTGTTTTTTACCCTTGCCTGCTTTCAGGTATTCTTCGGCTTTTTTCCAGTTCACCGCCATGATGAAGTCTTTGTCGCGCTGAGAAGCGTTCACTTCAAGCAGTGTGTTTGCCTGTTCTGTGTTATAGCAGCTGAAGAAGAACCATCCGTGCGACTTGTCCTTACCTGCATGCGACAGGTCGAAGTTCACGCCGGGGCATTCGATCTGGAATGCCAGGTCCATCTTGCCGTCTTCTTTACCAACACTTATGAAGCTGATGTGTCCTTTAAAGTTCTGCTTGTAGGTGTTAATTGGCACATCACCGTTAGCGTTATCTGCAGGGACGCTGAAGCGGGTACCGGCCACAACATATTCAGTGTTCTGCGTGATGAACGGTGAACTGTGGTTACCGCCACTGTTAGGAAGTTCTATGATCTCAGCCGTCCTGAATGTGGCGAGGTCTATCCTTGCTACCCTCGGGGTGTTGTTGGCGTTGCCAAATATCCAACGTCCGTCTACTTCGCCGTTTGTCTGAGACAGTTCGGGGTGGTGCAGGTCATCCCATGGAACAAAACCGTGAGACGTGTTAAGCATTGGCTTGGTTTCCTCGCTGTATCCATACCCTTTTTCCGGATCCACTGAGAATACGGGGATCACACGCAGCAACCTGCCGCTAGGCAATCCGTACACGCTCATCTGGCCACTGAAGCCGCCCGACAGAAAGTTGTAGAATTCGTCAAATTTGCCCGGGGCCACATAGGCTTTCGAAGCCGCATCGCCGGTCACAGCGTTACCTGCGTTTTTGGGCTTGCACGCATTGACACCCACTACAAGCGCCACTGCGCTGGCAAGGGTAAGATACTTTGAGTGTTTCATATTATTTATTTTATGTGTAAAAGGTGTGTTCTTGTTATTTTACTCCGTCGTTTTCGCGCATAAACTCATAAAGAGCACGTGCGTCATCATCGCTAAGGTTCTGGTTAGGCATACGCACAAGGCATATCTCCAATTGAGCTTGTGCTTTGGGGTCTTTGTCCAGCATTTCATCGGGGTTGGTAACGAAGTTCATGATCCATTCGGCTTTGTAACGTGAAGTGACGCCCTTCCAGCCCGGACCCACTAGCTTCTCGTCGGTAAGTTTGTGGCAGCTGCTGCATTTTACCTCATACGCTTTCTTACCATTTCCGGCCATGGCCTTGTCAAGTGCGGCCGGTACATCCACCTTGGTGAACTTACCCACCCCCCTTTCCGGGTCATATGATGGGTTGGCTGCAGCCTCTGCTTCCTTGGTTGCTCCTTCCATCTGATAAGGGTTTTTTTCTTCTTCTTTGTTGCCGCCGCCACCGCATGCAGCCACTGAGATACCTATGATCCCTAACAAAAGCAATTTTTTCATATCCTTGTTTTGGTTGGTTAACAATTACAGTGCAAGATTACCCACACTTGCTATCATGCTTTATGCGTCCAGTCATAAACGACCTTTTTTGAAAATTTTCTTTCCGGGTTTATAAAAAATGTAATATCTTGTATTGCTTTACTGACGTGCATTTCAGGCCAATTTTGTTCCTTGTTGCCCGATCGACATGATCTTCATCATGTTTTTGAATGTCTGGAATCATGAATGTGTTTTTCCGACATCTCTAATTTGCAGGCAAGTATAAATACTGGTTTATGATGATTGATATCAACCTTTTACTGGCTTTAGGGGGCGTTTATAAGAATGTGGCGGCCGGTGAAATGATTTTTATGGAAGGCAGCCGCTGTAATTTCTACTACCAGTTGGTAAAAGGAAAGGTGAACTGGATCAACATAAACGAAGACGGTAAGGAATACCTGCAGTCTGTGATAGAGCCGGGTGAATGTTTTGGTGAGCTGCCATTATTCGACGGAGAACCCTATGCTGCTACCGCTGTCGCTCAGGAGGATTCACTCCTCATTAAGCTGCATCAGGCAACCTTTCATCAGATGTTGGTCGATCATCCTGACATTCACGGACAGTTTTCCAAATTGCTTGCTCAGCGACTGAGGTTTAAGTTCTTCATGCTGCGTGAATTGTTGAACAGCCATCCCGAAGACAGAATATCTTCCCTCATCAGATATCTTCAGGAAACGAACCACAATATTTGTACCTCATGTGGCAAGATCAAACTCACGCGCCAGCAGATAGCCAATATGACGTGCCTGCGCGTTGAGACAGTGATAAGAGCCATGCGACAGATGCATGATAGAGGCGAGATTCGTATTCTGAAAGGGAAAGTATATTGTGGCAATATGACTCCAGTCATACCCGCCAAGTGCGCCGGTTAGTTCTTTTGCAGTGTTAACTGCTGCAAAATGGATCAACGGAAGTGGCTGCGTCTTTCTCTTTTCAATTTACTTATTGTCTCTGTTCTCGGTGTTGTACTCAGGTACAAGATCGCTTTTTCCCTTTCATTTCTCGATCAGAAGAAACTGCTTCACGGGCACTCGCATTTCGCATTCAGCGGATGGATCACTCAGGCGCTCATGGCTATCATTGTTGCCCGGTTGATGTCAACATCTGACAAGGTCAGTTTCCGCAGGTATAATCCGGTTTTGTGGGCTAATGCAATATGTGCCTACGGAATGTTGCTGAGTTTCCCGGTTCAAGGTTATGGGCTATTTTCCATTTTCTTCTCAACCGCCGCTCTTATCGTTGCCTATGTGTTTATGGTGATGGTTTGGAAGGACACAAAAGGTGCAACGGCAGATGATGTGCATTTTCCGTGGGTGAGGGCGGCCGTGGTGTTCAATTCTATTTCGTCAATAGGTGCTTTCGCGCTTGCCTATATGATGGCCACCCGAAACATGCACCAGCACTGGTATCTGGGTTCGGTATACTTCTTTTTGCATTTCCAGTACAACGGGTGGTTCTCGTTCACTATTCTTGGTCTGCTTGCCAGGAAGCTGGCGCAAAGTGGCGTGTCGCCCGCAACGCTGCATAAGGTGTTTTTGGCGATGGTAGCAGCATGCGGACCGGCATATTTTTTATCAGCATTGTGGATGGAGATCCCGACAGTTGTGTATATAGCGGTCGTTATTTCTTCTGTAATGCAGGCAATTGGCTGGGGAGTATTGTTGCAGCTGTTCAGGCAAAATCGGGCACGTCTGAAAGAGGCGCTGGGGCATATACCATTCACTATTATTACGCTATCTGTACTCGCATTCACCATAAAGTTCGCCTTGCAGCTCGGCTCCACTATACCGGCGCTCAGCACGCTTGCCTTCGGTTTTCGCCCTATTGTCATCGGTTACCTGCACCTTGTTTTGTTGGGCGCTATCAGTCTGTTCATCATCGGGTACATCCTGCATATTGAGGCGGTAACGGTCACGCCGGTCTGTAAGACGGGGCTCACTGTGTTTATTTCCGGCATCATTCTCAATGAAGTGGTGCTGATGATACAGGGGATAACTGCAATGCAGTATATCGCTGTTCCTTACGTAAATGAAGCATTATTCGTGATATCGCTCATCATGTTCACCGGACTGGTACTCATAAACCTGCGGCCGGGTACAAGTGAACGACCGCGTGAAATGGCCTTGCCAACATTCTCAAAATCATAGACCGTGCGAAAGATATACTTCATCGTTTGTCTGATGACCACCTACATCGCGTACAGCGCATGGGTGTATACAGGAGGTACAGGATCGGTAGTGAAAATGGAGTCGGCAGCGCAGAACGGTAAACGGATCTGGCAGCGGTCCAACTGCCAGAATTGTCATCAATTATTTGGTTTGGGTGGATATATGGGGCCGGATCTTACCAGTGTCACTACCGATAAACGACGTGGGGCAAACTATGCGCGGGCCATCATCCTTTCGGGTGGGAACAATATGCCCAACTATCATTTCACGGCTTCGGAGGCCGATGACATCATCGCATATCTCGATCATGTAAATAAGGCTGCAACCGCCAACATCAGGTAATATGGATCAGAAAAATATAGGGCGTCATTTTATCCTGCTTGGGTTTGGTTGCCTGTTAGTGAGCATAACCTTCGGGCTGGTAGCTAGTCTTCAGTATGTAGTGCCACACCTTTTCGGCGATGTGCTTTCGTTTCGCACCACAAGGCCACTCCACGTGTTCCTTGCCATCAACTGGATATTTGCCTGCGTTACCGGTGTAGCATACAATGCGTGGCCTCAGGTAGCTGGTCGCCCTTTGCATTCATACGGGTTGGCGCAGATCCATTTCTTTATGCACCTCGCAACCGTATTGGTAGTGATCATTGGTTTCTTTTCCGGCACTTTTTCCGGTCGCGAATACCTTGAATTCCCGGTTTGGGTTTCCGGGCTTATTGTTGGCTACTGGCTCTTGTTCGTTTACAACTATTTCAAAACCGTTCACCCCGATCTCAGAGGCGCGCCGGTCTACATTTGGAGCTGGACCGCAGGCCTTGTGTTTTTCCTCATAACCATGACTGAAGCCCACCTTTGGTTGTTGCCATGGTTCAATGACAATATCATTCGCGATGTGACCGTACAATGGAAGGCCAACGGGAGTATGGTGGGCGCTTGGAATATGCTCATCTACGGCAGTTCTATGTTTATAATGGAGCGTGTATCCGGAAACACTACCGCCACTCGTGGCCGCACCGCTTTTCTATTCTTTTTCCTTGGGTTTACTAACCTGATGTTCAATTGGGGGCACCACACTTACGTGGTGCCGGCGCACCCGGTTGTGAAGCAGGTGGCGTATATCATTTCAATGACAGAGCTGATCTTATTTGCCAACATTATCATGAAGTGGCGCAGGAATATGGGTAGCCAAACACCACCGAACTCCGTGCTCACGGTTACGTTCTTTTCAATTGCCGACCGGTGGATACTGATGAATCTGGCGCTGGCTATCGCAATATCTGTTCCATACATCAATCAGTTCACACACGGCACACAAATTACCGTGGCACATGCCATGGGTACAACTATCGGCATCAACACCACTCTGTTGCTGGGTTGTGTATCTTGGATAGTTGAACAGTCAGTTTCAAGGGCATCGCGCAAGCACATTATCCTCGCGTCGCGCTGGCTGCATTGGTCGTTACTGGTGTTCTGGTGCTCTTTGTTGGTCACCGGTTTCATTCGTAGCGCAGGCACCATAGGTAGCTTGCCTTTTGTAAGGATAACCGAACAGATGCTTCCGTGGCTCAGAGTATTTTCTCTGGCTGGTGTGGCATTGGTTGCCGCTTTGGTCGCGATCATCATTTCACTTGTCAAGCCTATATTGGTTCGCACAGATGTTGCATAGTTTTCTTCTCGTTGTCTGAAGAGCTGCTGCCACCCGGATATGATTTCCGTCATGATGTTTAACGCCGACAACGGGGAACTTTGCCAATTGACTAATGCTAAAACGATTATAATGCATACTTTCCATATTCCTGTTCTGGGGCTAAGTTATTCTGTCGATACACCTCTTAAGGTGGCACGTTACGGCATCTCATCCGTGGTGTCGATTATTGAAGACGAGATGGTAGAGAAGATGCGTGGTTTTCATGCTATGCGCAACGGAATTCCGTATACCTACATCTCAGACAAAGAGCACGACTACAGAGCCAGGCGCATAACGGGATACCTGAATCTGATGAAGCAAATAATTGATGATCAGATGAAGGAAATGCGGTCGTACGATATAGACAGCCTGAATCCGCTGACCACTTATTTTGAAATGCTTCCTCAGGATAGTACACTACGCGAGGCATATGAAAGAGTGAAGAAGATGCCCGAAGGCCCGCAGAGACAACAACTGGTTGCTGAACTTAAGGAGTGTGTGGAGCCGGGTTCTATAGACGTAAATATCATGGCAAAGGTGGATAATCTCACCTATGCCGCTGACGGCACTCCACTACCTTCCGAGTTCTCTGACGCTTCTGCAGCCCTTAGAGGGTTTGCTCTCAGCGATCTCAGCTCTGCCCTGGTCCTTTCCGCCGGATATAACCCGAGACTATATAATTACCTGGAGTCTTTTCCCGATTTCTTCCCCGACGAGAATGGTAACCTGAAAAAGAAGATAATTCTGAAGGTCAGTGATTTCAGGTCGGCAACCATACAAGGGAAGCTACTCGCGAAAAAGGGCGTATGGGTGTCGGAGTTCCGCATCGAGTCGGGGCTGAATTGCGGAGGGCACGCGTTTGCTACAGATGGCTTCCTGCTCGGTCCGATCCTGGAGGATTTCAAGCAGAAGCGTGAAGACCTCCGTGCCGAGTTGCTGGAGATATGTAATGCAGCCAATGCACGCAAAGAACGCAATTCGCTTCCACTCACTCCAGTGCAGCGCATTACCGTTCAGGGAGGCATAGGTACAGCAAATGAGGACGAGTTCCTCAGAGCGTACTATCAGCTCGATGGCACGGGTTGGGGTAGCCCGTTCCTGCTGGTGCCTGAGGCAACTAATGTAGATAACGAAACGCTGCATGCTATGGCCAACGCCTCTCCATCCGATTACTTCTTAAGCAACGCCTCTCCGTTGGGAGTTCCTTTTCACAATTTCAGGCGCACAACGGCAACGCAGCAGATAAAAGATCGATTGCAGAAGGGAAGGCCGGGTAGTCCATGCTATAAGAAGTACCTGTCATCTGATACTGAATTTACAACCGCCCCCATTTGCACCGCATCGCGCGAGTACCAGCATAAGAAGATAGCACAACTGGATAGTCTGGCCTTGCCGCCTGAGGAATATGCAACTGCACTTGCCCGTATCACAGAGAAGGATTGTCTTTGCGAGGGGTTGACCAGCTCCGTGTTTCTGAAGGAAGATATTAACTTGTCCCACGGGTTGAGTGCGGTCACAATATGTCCGGGGCCCAACCTGCAGTTCTTTTCAGGTGTGTTCACCCTACGCGAAATGGTGGACCATATTTATGGACGAACCAATCTGCTCAATAATCTTTACAGGCCCAACATGTTCATCAATGAGCTAGGGCTATATGTAGACCATTTGAAAAAGGAGGTGGCCAAGGGTGCACGCGAATTCAATAAAAAACACCTCGATTTTGTTACCAATTTCCGCAACAATCTGCTTGACGGCATAAACTACTACAAGGAACTTGTGCCGGAGCTGAAAAAGGAGACAACATCCTATGTTCAGCGCATGAAGGACGAGTTGGTTCATTACCAGGATCTGCTCATGTCTTTGCCTTTGGTTCCCGCACAGCCCGTGGCGGTGCCGCAGCCGGTATAGCTTATTGATTCTATTCATAGGCGGACAGAAGTAGAAAAAACGACCGATCTTTGTATTTTGTGTGGCAGAAGAGTGCATGTGCCAAACAGGCTATAGATGAAGCGTTTTTTATACAAGTTGTTTATTGGCGATCCCGCGTACAATACGCCGGTCAGATCTACGCCCTACAGCACGTTTGTTCGGGATATCTACAACACCTGGCACAACAAGCGCCATCATGATACTGGTCTGGAGAAACTGCTACGTTTGTTTCTTGTTGGCGTACAGATCATCTTTCCGGGTATGCACCTTATGCAACTGCTGGGGAAGCCGGGTATTATTGTCAGGAACATTGTGAAGGAATTGTATGTCGTATGCAAGACAGTTCTTCCTTTTATATTCCTGTCGGAGGGTTATTATCACAATTTGTGGGCGGTGGGTGTTTCAGTTTATTTGATGGCGGAAACAGTGTTGTATGTTATTTCAATGATCTTCGTCTCTGACATATTTGTTGAACCCAGGTCATACAGACGGAATCTGCTGATGCTGTTGCTCAATTATATAGAGATCTGTCTGAGTTTTGCTGTTGTTTACGGAGGGTTGAATATGCTATCAGGTAAGGTTTCAAGTTATGTTGACTACATTTATTTTAGCGTTGTTACTTCCACTACGATTGGTTATGGCGATATATATCCATCATCTCATCTTGGTAAATGGGTAGTAAGCAGTGAAGCGATCCTTTCCATTGCGTTTGTGGGTTTATTCCTCAATTTCTTCGGTTCGAAAATGGAGCGTACCTACCGCAGAGATGATGAATAGTTGTGCCTATTGATTTTTCTATTAATAAGATCAATCAAGACGAATTGCCGGGTCTGTTTACTTAGTAGTTATTGCACCCATTTTCAGTCCCATTTCCTCGTACTTGTCGTCGTATGGCTCCCATAGTTCCACCTTGTTGCCTTCCACGTCCAGTATATGCACGAACTTGCCATAGTCGTATGTTTCTATTGTATCCAGAATAGTAATTCCGTTTTTGCGCAGATCTGCAACAAGTGTGCTCAGGTCGGCTACACGGTAGTTGATCATAAAGTCGCGGGTGCCCGGCTCGAAGTACTTGGTAGACTCCTTGAAAGGGCTCCATTGTGTGAAGCCTTTCTTATTGGTGTCGGCACCCTGTCGCCATTCAAAAACAGCTCCATAGGCATTGGTTTGCAGCCCGAGATGTGTCTGATACCACTCGCGTACTTTTTTAGAGTCTTTACATTTGAAGAAGATGCCACCTATCCCGGTTGCTCGCTTCATTCGCGCGGTAGGATTAGGTTTCCATCCCGCCCGGAATGCGTATCCCGAACAGAACGATACTGCAATAATGAGCATTAGCAGGGCTATCTTTTTCATAAAGACGAGTATTTGTATGGTTGCAAATTAATGAAATGCTCAGAACGGGTGTGTTTTACGCTGTTGCTTCCGGCAACAATTGTAACATGCCTATTTTGTGGTTTATGGGACCGGCGGGGGGCTTGTAAATGACACGATGACCCGGTTCTGCATGGATTGTGGTAATTTAAGTTTGTCAGGTAGTACGAGCTGCTAAGGATTTGGGAGGAGTAGGAGTGATCTTTAGTTCTTTCCAGCTTTTTACGGGTTGGGTGACATCGGGTCTGGTGGGTTGCGCAGGAAATTTTATTTGTGTGCTTTTTGTGGAAGACTGTTGATTATCAATGGGTGTGTGGGACGTTGGCTGCATTTTACTTCCCAAAAACTGCGCACTACTTCCCATATTCGGGTCGGGGTGGGAAGTTGGTGGTTGGGTATTCTGTGGTTCTTCGCCGTCGTTTTCTTCTTTAGTTAATGGTGGTATTTGCTCGCTGGATGAGGGTTGTTCGTCGTAGGGGTGGGGGATGCCCCATTGTTTGTAAGCCTCGATAATGTCGGGGTCGCTGAGGTATTGTTCCTGACGGTCGAGCTGTGCTTCGGTGTTGTCGACTTCTGGGACGGGGATCCGTCCCATCGAATTAAATGTATCGGGCTGAATGTGCTGTGTGTAAACGGAGGCGCGTGCAGAAATAAACTCATCGATATATGGGTGTATGCTGCGTGCGAGTTCGGGGTTGCGTTGCGAGACCATCTCCATGAAGTAACCGAAAAGCTCCATGTTCTCGTTGATGGTGCAGCGGTTTTGCAGCTTTTTTGCTGTGAGGGTGAGTCGGTGCAGGCCTTCAATTTCTTTGAATGTGATTGGGTTGGTCATGCGACTCTCGGACAAATAACTTTCTGTAAGGTGTCCGATAATGTGGTAACAGTTCTCGGCGAGCATGGACGGCAGGTATTTTGCAGACTGCTTGAGGCGGTTCCAGTCGCCCTCTTTGACCCATGTGGATATGCTGCGGCGGCTGACATTTAATAAGGAAGCGATCTGGGTGTTGGTAAGTTCTGATTGGAAGAAGAGGGTTTTTGCCTGATGTTTCTTTTCGTTTAGCATGATAGTGGTTTTTTAGGTTTGGCACAAATGTCAGACGGATTTTTGAATTGGAGGGTGGTGAGTTTTTATGATATAGCGTTTTCTGTAGTGTCATAGAAAAAGGGGGAATTGGGAATTGGGAGTTTGGAATTGGGAAGAAGTAGGGAGTGGTTTTATATTTGTCTGAACGTGCATTCGGTGGTTTGTCTGAATCACGGATTAAACGGAATAAGGGATTCCACGGATAGACCTTCGTGCTGTGGTTTGTCTGAACCTGCCTGCGGTAGGCGGGCGCACGATAACCACCCCTATCCCCTCCTTAGCAGGAGGGGGAAAACTCGAATGAGCGCTTTGTTGCGCATGTGCGTTTTGTCTGAATCACGGATTAAA
>JACSRV010000155.1 GCA_014879545.1 Chitinophagaceae bacterium
GCGTCAGATGTGTATAAGAGACAGGTAAGCGCACTGTTGCGTATGAATGAAGAGCATAATGCATTGGTAGCCAAGCCTACAGCGGGTGTTCTTATGCAGCGGGTCGTTGCCCAAAGCACGCGCGACAACGGTACCGGCTCTCTCACCGACTCCGTCAAATTAAAATACAGCGGGCAGCGCGGTTCCACGTACGACTACAATATGATGATGTACCCATACAACTACCCCTACAGTACATCACCCATGTTCGACTATGCAGGTGTATTCACAGCACCTCAGGTTAAATACGATACGTACACTCACTGGACCATCAATCCATTTACAATGCCGGCTTTCGGCTTATATGAAGGTTATTACGCCTCCTATGACACCAACAGCAACCTCACAAATTTCAAAAAGTTGTACGTCGACTCTACGCTCAACGACAACATGAGTTATGTGAACCTTTTCAACGCAGCAAAAAATATCTCTAAAGGCTTCACTTTCAATCTGAATGCAGGGGTTGCCGACAGCGCGTTTATCCAGCACTTCCAATATGACGCGTCAAATCGCCTTGTAAAAGACAGCACCTTCGAGTTGCATCTCGGTGTTTGGCGCATCGTATCAAGAACACTCTATACTTACGATGCTGCCGGCAATGTCACGCTCATTGACCATTACTCCAACCAGACCGACACATCATTCCTGCTCCCACTCACCCAACAACTCAAATACACTAATACCTACGATGCAAGCAACCGCCTTACTACCGTCCTCACAACAATGAGTAATGGCACTGTAATGGGCGATTACGTAAAAGACACATTTACCTACAGCGGCACACTTGCGTTCCACAATTCCTGGAAACAGATCCAGATGGACCCGATACACGGCACATGGTGGCCACAATACTACATGCAGAAAACACTTCTGGCAGGAAAGCCTGATACTGTTTATCACAAAGGTTGGGACAGTATTGCCAATGCCTGGGTTCCTATATCCAAAGACATCGTTTCATACAATAGCTATAGCAATCCTGACACGATACTTAATTACGAATACAACTGGACATCTTACTCCACCACTCCCGACTACACTACTGTTTATTACTACGACACCTTCACTTACAACCCTCCCACCACTTCACTCGGCAGCACTTCAGCTCAACCTGAGATACAGGTATATCCTAATCCAGCAACAACAAACATAACTCTTGAGTTGCCGACTGCACTTGCAGATCAACACATCAATATCTATTTCGTAAACGTGTCCGGACAGATCATTACAAAACAGTCTGTTGTAGCCACGAGATCCATGAACGTGAACACGTCACACCTCACGAACGGCTCCTACTGGATGTTTATTGAGAATGACAAAGGTCAGTTGCTACACCGCCATCATCTCATCAAATACTGATAACAACTCTATATTCTTTACCGGCATGAACATACTTTCATGCCGGTATTTTTTTACCTATTATTTTTGCACACAAACAAATTACTATGTTTAAAAAACTTGCTTTGGCCACGTTACTGACAGCTTCAACAACTTGCCTGTTTGCTCAGAGACGAATGCCGCCACCGCCCCGCCGCGACAGCATTCCATACATGTTCAACAACAACCTGCCTGCATTCAACGTACTGCTGCGCGACAGCTCCGGAATTTTCAACACGTTCAATATACCTAAAGGCAAACCATCCGCCCTTATTCTGTTCTCCCCCGATTGCAAACACTGCGTTGAATTTACCGGCACTTTAATACGCAACATAGACTCGCTCAAAGATGTGAACATCTACATGATCAGTATGCTGCAGAACATCACCATCATGCGAAATTTCATTGAAACGTATGGTCTTGACCGCTACTCCAACATCAAGGTGGTGGGCTGCGACTATGAGTTCTTCTACCTCACCTATTTCGCCCCAATGCAATTGCCGGCTGCTGCCATTTTTGATGCGGACAAGAAGTTCATCAGACTGCTGGACGGAAACGTCTCAGTCAATACACTTTACATGAACACCCACCCGGTCAATTAAAAAAAGCGAGGGTTGGTTCGAAAGAACCAACCCTCTCCCAATATCTTTTTATCTCTTACTTGCTTTTCTTTCCCGTTATCATCTCATAAGCTTTCACAAACACACAACCCATGGTGCTGATGAGGATATTGATATCAAGCCATACACTCCTGTTCTTCATGTAGTAGATATCCCACTGTATCCTTTTTCTCAGTTCACGCTCCACACTTATCTCTCCAATATAGTCCTTTATTTGGGCCATACCCGTCATGCCCGGCAACACCTCCAACCTCAAATTATAGTAAGGGATACACTCGGAGTAGTACCTTGTATGATACAGCATATGCGGACGAGGACCAACAATACTCATATCGCCAAGCAACACATTAAAGAACTGAGGAGTCTCATCCAAATGGGTTACCCTTAAAAAACGGCCGATTGATGTGATACGTTTATCGTTGATCGAAACCTGCTTCACATCCGCCTCATCATTCACGTACATGGTCCTGAACTTGAAACAGTTGAATTCAACCCCCATGTAACCGGTCCTTTTCTGAACGAAGAAAACCGGTCCTTTTGATGTCAGTTTGATCAGTATTGCAAGAATTGGCATAAGCCAGGACATAACCAACGCTATGAAGGCAAACGAAAGCGTAACATCCATAACCCGCTTGACCGCCATATAGTATGAGGCTGGCTGATGCTCCAGATATTGCTGGTTCATCTCCTGAAACATGTACCTGATACTAGCCATGTCCGTTTGTGGAATGGTAGGATTCTGTACTTTTTCTAAGGCGATATCTAAGGAAGCTGGTTGTTTCATTTAAAATTCCGGACGCAAATTTACTAATTTACAGCAAAAACCGTGCTAATTTTTCCGAAACCCCTTCCGTTAACAAAAATACAACCTATTTATAACTCAACTCACGCTCGGTAAGCGACAGATTCATCCTATAATCTCCCTCATCCAGGCTCAGGTTCGGGTTGTAATATGGATCTCGCTCAATATATTTCTTCCACTTCTGCTGGAAGAACGCTACCTCCCTTACATGGCGCTCGTATGATTCTTTCGTCTGCTGAGGATGCCCCCTTGTAGCCGACTCATAGTGATACAACACTACATCAGGCACATACAAATTGAAATATCCTTTATCCAATATACGCAAGCAGAAATCTACGTCATTGTACTCAACCTCCAAAGCTTCTTCCATACCGCCCACTTCCTCATAAACATTCCTGCGAACCATGAGACAGGCTGCTGTTACTGCTGCATTATTATCAACAGATTGCAGATAATTATAATACCCCGGACTGTCTTTATAGAAACCAACGAAAACGTGTCCCGCGCATCTTATGTCACCAAGACCTATTACAGTACCTGCGTGCTGGATCGTATCATCCGGATAGAGAAGCTTCACGCCTATCGCTCCGTTTTTCTCGTGCTGCGCATAAGACACCATCGTGTTGATCCAGTCCTTCTGCAATATCTCCACGTCATTATTCAATAACAGCACATACTCACCGTCACTGTTGGCAACACCCAGGTTCATCAGTTTAGAGAAATTGAATGGGAACGAAGCTTCTACACACTTAAACCTGTCGCCATGTTGCTTGACATACTCGTCCATTAACTCAAAAAACTCAGGTGTTTTACTGTTATTGTTCAGCACCACCACTTCATAGTTCGGATAAGCTGTAAGGCTGAAAATTGAATCTATGGTATTCTTCAGCATCTGCACCGCATCCTTGGTAGGTATCAGGATGCTCACCTTTCCGTAAGAGCTGATGTGATACTTGATCCTGTAACTTCCCCTTATGGACTGGAATTGCACCTCTCCAGGCGTACCCCTCCTCACCAATGCCTCCTCCAGCGCCTTCTTGGCTGCTATGTACGCATATGGCTTCGCATCTCCCTCTTCACTTGCCACCGACAGGCTGTGCACCCTCCAATTGTAAAGCACTTTCGGAATGTGTCCGATATGTTGCGTTGCCTCCGCCACTCGTAGCAACAGGTCGTAATCCTGACTACCTTCAAAACCAAGCCTGAATCCGCCTACCTGCTGCACCAATTGTCGATCAATAACAACAACGTGCGAGATGTAGTTGATCGTCAGGAACTTATCAGGCGACCAATCCGGCTTGAAGAACGGTGACGAATGCACGCCCATGCTATCCACCTTATCCTCATCCGAATATATGAGTTTATCCTCCGGATGCTCGTTGATGTGCTTCACCACTTCGAACAAGCAGTTCGGAGTCAGCAGATCATCATGGTCCAGCAACAAAACATATTCACCGGTTGCAAGCTCTAAAGCAGAGTTAGATGCGGCAGAAATGTGACCATTAGTTTCACGGAACTTTACCTTTATCCGTGGATCTTTCATGGCATACGCGTTCAGCAACCTCTTTATTTGAGGATTGGGTGAACAGTCATCTGCGATACACAACTCCCAGTTGTCGTACAACTGATTGATAACAGATTTTATTGCATCATGCAAAAAGCTAAGCGGCGGATTATAAACCGGCACCAATATGCTGATCTTGGGCTTGCGCACCAGCGCTGTCTTCCCTTCCTCAAAATCAGCCTTTAATAATTTAATGTTCAGTTTCGTCCCTATCCATTCCTGATAAGACAGACTTCTGTCTCCGTCAGACTTATCAAGGAAGATCAGCTTCACCGGCCTGTCCTCAACCCACAGGTATATCTGACGCAGAATGCGCTTGAAGACCTTGCGAAGGATCAGCAATCCGGCACGACTGAAAGAGAATAGAATAAATTTCAGGAACTTCTTGAATCCTCCCCCACCTGCTTTGCCGTCCTTAAAGAAGATCTGCTTATAATGCTTCAACTTCTTCGAGATACGGTACATCCGGTTCTGCTCAATGAAGTCAATATGATTACGCAACCTTTGGTTGTGCTCAGTAATGGTCACATTGTCCACCTTCGCCTTATCCAGCTCGGTGACAAGTCTTCCGTTTTTCAGGTGCTGCGACACAATCTCATTCTGTGCCACCACCTGGTTGCGCGATGCCACGTAAAGCACACTTCCCATGTGCTGCTCATACACATCATTGTGACGGGCAACAATTGTGGCAAAGTTCGCATCGTCCAGCACCTTGTCTCGGTCGCTCTTAGAAGTACCTACAAGGCTTTGTGCCGGCGCTTCATAACAAAATGAAGACGACTCACCCTTAAGCGCCTTTATACACAGATCCCAAACGGATATCTGATTATTCAGGTGGCTATCCAGTCCTCCGTTCTTTTTCCACGTCTCCGCCGAAAATGCGGCTGTGCCAAGAAAACTCCTTGTTGTCAATACGTCTACCAGAGACAGTTTATCAGATCGGAAATTGATCAACTTCTCGGCAAGAATGTTTGCTGTGCAGAATACCGGCTCTTCGCCCTGAACAAAACCATGCAACAATGCCGACGGAGAGAAGGCCAATGTAAGATCATCGACCAAAATATACCTGCTGCTACTTTCGCTAACTGCCTTGTTTGCACACTCTGAAAAACCATTGGCAGCAACAACAATGCTTATGTGGCTATCTCCAAGCGACCTCACCAAACCCTCCTCAGATATTGAATGAGCGATCTGTTCGTTCGCAACAATTACCTGTATGTGGGGAGAATAAACAAAACTCTGCGAGTACAAAGCAATTTTTCCCGGCGCAAGCAATGCAGCTTCTGCCGTGGGCACCATCAACAACACCAGCAGATCCTCACCCAAAAACCATCCATTCTGCTTTATCAGAAGGTTGTCCTTATTTAAAAGCCGGTATACCGAAGCAGCTTCACCCGGCACTTCGCGTGAGATTGCGCGCCCATCAGGCTTCGCAGTGCTCTTACCCGCATTCGGGAACACCCGGTATGAAGACAGATCAATGTTAAGCGACGTGAGTACAAGACTGTCAGAGTACAACACATCATTCTGGTGCACCAGCACGCAGTTCGTTGTGTTATACATTTGAAGTCGGTATATCTTTTCCAGTATCGAAGCCTCGGTATGCGCAGTACTTATTTCATTAACCGCATTTCCATAAATAAAAATGCAGAAACACTGAGGCACACTCTCAAGGACTTTCAGGCTGAGAAATGATTCATAGTTCAATTGGACTCCCCATATCGAACCATTCTGAAAATCCTTATTCAGTATAAATTCAAGCGAACTGCTATCGTCGGCAGTACACTTGTAGTCATTCAGAGACATGCGCGCCACCAAACGCTGGGCAGCTACACTATGAAAGTAATTGATTCCGGCAACAGGCGCTTCGCCACCACGATCCGGAGCTTTCAGGTGTGCCGACAACAACGCGGCCATGGCGTCCCCATCATGCATATTGGGCGACACTATGAATATCGGAACCTTTCCGGGCTGTAACTTATTTAGAACAACTTTTTGTAGTGATTGCATACGTCTATGGAGTTTCCGCTGTCTATCATTTTACCATGTTCCAGCAAAATTGCCTTGTTACAGATACGCGCGACATCATCAGGAAAATGCGAAACAAATAATATCGTCTTGCCCTGACCTTTTATCTGAAATATCTTCTCCTGACACTTTGCCTGAAACCCCTGATCACCGACAGCCAACACTTCATCTATGATCAAAATATCAGATTCGTTTGCCAATGAAATAGAAAATGCCAACCGCGCAGCCATCCCTGATGAATACTGCTTCACAGGCATTCTCAATACCTCATCGCTAAGTTCTGAAAATTCTTTAATATTTTTTATTGTATCCCCGCCTTTCTTGTGTGTGCCGTAAAGAGACAGAAGCATGGAGATGTTTTCATATCCGGTAAGTTCCTGTTCAATGCCCGCACCTATCGCCAGAATCGGCGCAAACGTTCCGTTCACCGTTACCTTGCCTTTTTCCGGCTTTATGATGCCGGCAATAGTACGCAACAGGGTACTTTTTCCCGAGCCATTCCGCCCGATGATGCCCAGGCTCTCGCCACGCTTCACCTCTACAGATATGCCGTCAAGTATTGTCTTGCTTTTGAATGGACTTTTACGAAGCGTAATGAGGTCTTTTATTGAATAAACGCCCACATTGTTCTGCCAAAAACTGACATGGACATCCTCAACACTTATTATAACATCACTCATTACTAACTCTCCTTTTTAAATGGCAGATATAAATTGGTTCTTCAAACGGCTATAGATCAACAGCCCGACCCCTAAAGTAATAAAAGAGATCATAATACAAACATTCCATGCATGAGACGATGGACTGAATGTATCGTAAAAAATCGTTCTTCCAACCTTCACAAAATAATAGATGGGGTTGAGCTTGATCACCAACTTATACTTGTCGGGTATCATATTCTCGGGGTAAGCGATTGGAGTAAGGTAAAAAAGTGCCGGTTGGATAGTGCCCCATATGATCCCGATATCGCGGAAGAACACATTGATAGAGCTCAAAATCAGGTTCAAACCGTAAGCAAAAAGCGCAAATAACAAAACCAGAGGCAATATCAGGAACAACTTAATACTGTAAACTATCCCGAACCAGTTCATCATCACCAAAAACACCGCGATGGTGAGCATCAGGTTGAATAACTCACTTAAAACTTCGGAAAGTGGAAAAAAATAAGAAGGTATGTTGATCGCCTTCAGCAAACCCGCCGATCCCACAATGCTCCCTACCGACTGACTGGTGACGTTGGAGAAGAAAAACCAAAGGATAAGACCTGAAAGAGCGAATAATATGTAATTCTGAACAGATGGGAAGCTCTGGCTGAACATTACAATGAATATCAACAGGTAAATGAGTGGTTTCATAAACCCCCACAAAAAACCAACCAACGAATTCTTATACCTTAAAATAACGTTGCGCTTACTTAAGGCATATATACGCGTGATATTTTGCACCTTGCTGAATTTGTTGAACTTTGCGCAGGCAATACAATTACCTGCTGTAAAAAATGACAATATATATAAACGCCCGTTTCCTCTCCCAACCTATTACGGGTGTGCAAAGGTATGGAATTGAATGCAGCAGAAAAATTAAAAAATTACACCCTGAGTCCGTCTTTCTGGCTCCTCGCGACATTATCAATACATCCGTAGCAAAAGAACTAAACGCAATATGTGTTGGCAGAAATACCGGACACCTGTGGGAACAGAAAGATCTTCCTGCTTATATGAAGAATATGGGCAGCGGTCCGCTCTTTAACCCATGCAATACCGCACCACTCTTCTACAACAATAATTTCGTCACCCTGCACGACCTGGCTTTTCGCCTGCACCCCGAGTGGAATTCCCGTGCGTTTTCGACCTGGTACAACTTTATGGTGCCACGGGTCATCCGGAAAGCAAAACATGTCTTTACCGTCAGCAAAACGGTTGCCACCGAAATATCAGCACACTATAACATTAACAACAATAATATATCTGTCACGTACAATGGACTGTCCGGCATAATGCAACCTACCCACCCGGCAGCAAAAGAACCCATTGTACTTGCTGTTGGAAGTTTCAATCTCCGAAAAAATCATGAAAGCCTGATCCGAGCCTTCATCAGCAGCCCGCTTAGGTCCACCCACAAACTATACATAGTTGGCGACAAGAACAAGGTGTTTGCCGACACGGGCATCAATGAGCAGACCCTTCTGGATAACAACATCACGCTACTCCGTCAATTGTCCGAACAGGAACTTTCAGACCTGTACAATCGGGCTGAGATAGTCGCATCCGTCTCTGCATACGAGGGTTTCGGCATCCCTGTTTTGGAAGGCGCGGCAAACAAGTGTAAACTCCTCTGTTCCGATATTCCGGTTTACCGGGAGCTATACGGAGAGGTTGCGCACTTTTGCCGCCCCTATGATATTGCCGATATAGCAGGGTCATTAACAGAACTGGCTGCTGCAAAGCCGCCCCTCACTACCGTGGTCAACAACTTACTTGAGAAATATAATTACGAAAGATCCGCTGCTACTATAATCGACAGAATGACGACAACCGGCTAAGCAGTGCCGCGATCCAGTGTGAACCCGAAAGACGAACCCACACCTACCTTGCTGCGAACGTTCACCGTTTGCCCGTGCGCCTCCACTATGTGCTTAACTATCGCAAGCCCAAGACCGGTGCCACCTATTGCGCGCGCTCGGCTGCGGTCGGCGCGGTAAAAGCGCTCAAAAATGCGCGGCAGATGTTCTTCCGATATTCCGGGGCCGTCATCCGAGACTTCAACATACACATTCTTTTCGTCCATCTCATAACAGCCGGCTATTACTGATCCGTTCTCGTTACCATACTTGATCGCATTCTCCACCAGGTTCACTATTACCTGCTTTATCTTCTGCTTATCCGCATGCACGAGAATAGGTCGCTCTGTACCCTTCTTAAGCGATAAAGTGATGAATTTCTCATGGGCTTTCAACGAAAACTCTTCATATACATCCTTAATAAGATCCTGTATCACAAACGTTTCCTGTATCAACGGTATCCTCCCCGATTCCAGTTTAGATATCTCGCCAAGGTCATCGACCAGCCGCACCAATCGGTCTATTCCTTTTGAGGCATTCGTCAGAAACTTCTTGTTCACTTCAGCATCATCAATGGCACCGCCCAGCAACGTATCCACATAACCTTGCACCGAAAATATCGGAGTTCTCAATTCATGAGCAAGATTCATCAGGAACTCCTTCCTGAATTGTTCGTTCGCCTGAAGGATCTCAATTTCATTGCGCTTCTGCGCTGCCCATTGCTCCACGTCTTTACTCACTTCGTCTATCGACTTTTGAGGCAGCACATTTTCATAGAAATACTCCTCACGCTTCGTGGCCTTAGTCTGGTAAATGAACTTATAGATGAGCTTGATCTTCCGATAAATGAAACGCTGCAATGTATAATAGTACACAGCGTAGATCACTGCGAATGTGACACCCAGAACTATTAACGATATGCGTGCACTGAATGTAATGAAAAACACCATTGCGGCATTGGCCACACCCACCGCAATTGCCGTTAATAACGACAATGAACGCGGCGAAACATTCTTGGTGTTTAAGACAGACATACCACTAAGTTATAAGAAAACTCAACCAACGGCACGTCTGTACCCATCTTTTTTATCCTGTTTGTTGAAAACACCCCCCTTAACTCCGCGGGGCGGCTGACTAAGGCATCTCAAATTTGTACCCCACACCTTTCACTGTGGTGATGAGATCTATGCCTACTTTCTGCCTGATCTTTCTGATGTGAACATCTATCGTCCTATCGCCGACTATAACATCGGTACCCCATACGCGCTGGAGTATCTCATTCCTCAGAAATACCCTGCCCGGCTTAGATGCCAATAGTGAAAGCAGTTCGAATTCTTTTTTGGCAAGGATGATCTCATCGCCTTTATACTCGACAGTGAACTTTGTCTTGTTGATTTCAAGATCACCAAACGACAACTTCTGATCCTGCTCATCATCCTTCCTGAAACGTCTCAGTGCCGAGGCAATTCTGGTAGCTAGCAATTCAGGTTTTATAGGCTTGGCAATATAGTCGTCGGCGCCTTTCTTGAGACCTTCTATTTCGTACTTCTCGTCATTGAGTGCGGTAAGAAAGATGATAGCCGTATCATCAAAATCAGGCAGCGAACGCAACTCCTTAATGGTTTCGATACCGTCTTTATTCGGCATCATCATGTCCAGCAAAATAAGGTTAGGTCTGAACTCTTTTGCCTTTCTGACAGCCTCTACTCCATCTCGGGCGGTGGCTATAAGATACCCCCTGCTTTTGAGGTTATAACTGATGAACTCGACTATATCCGGTTCATCATCCACTATCAAAATTTTACCCGGAAATACTTCCATATGTCTCCTCTGAATTCCTATGCAATATTAGGTCACCCCCGGTGAACAAAAAAGAATACGAGATTATGTAATTGTTAAGTGATGCACCTAAAACAAAAGCGGTAATGACGTGTACATCATCACCGCTCCCTGTTGCCTTTTCTTTAACACTATTTCAGGTCTACAGAGCCGGAGCCAATGCTGTACCCGTCATTAAAGATCTCAATTTTGTAGCTACCCTTCTCGTATTCACCATCCTGATTCCAGTCTACGATTATGTTCTTATACGGTTGGTTTGTAACAAGTGGCACTGCTTTTGACAAAGTGTAGGAAAGATGGTCTCCTTTTGCGGTAGTGATCATGCCCGACCCTTTTGCAGGGTTGTTGATAGTAGTGCCTTTAGGGTCTACAACACGCAGATACACCATCTTTGTACCACTCTCTGCTATACGGTTCTCGTCAATGTCAAAAGTGATGCGCAGGATGTCGGCTTTCTTCGCGCGCTGCGTCTCTTTCTCTTTACCGTTACGCTTAACCTTGATAGCCTCCATACGGATATTGGACGCGTGCAGCACCGATGCCAACTGCTTGATTGCAATATTCTGGGTCACAGTCGAATCACGTTCACGTGTCAGCACCTTGTTGTTTCCGGTTAGAATCGTATTCTCCTTTTCCAGCTCAGCAATACGCGCTTCATACTCACGGGTCTTGTCGTTCAGCGATGCGATCATTATCCTTGCCTGTTCCAGTTCGGCCTGTGTAGCATCTTTCTTTTTAAGAATAGAACGGATCTGTCCGCGCAACTTGCTCAGTGCTTCCTGATCGCCTTTCAGCATACTGTCCATCTGCGCATTCTGCGTAACCAGTTGGTCCAGCTTTGCAGAGGCTGCCTGGAAGTCGGCTTCCAGAGTAGCATGTTCTGTGCTCAGCGAATCCATGCGCTGTTGCTGCATCTGTGCGTTGTTCGCATTCATTTCAGCCATCTGGGTCTTGCTCATGTACAGGTATATACAGCCTGCCAGCAAAATGATGATGACCACCCAATAAATAAGCGAATTGTTTTTCCTTGGCGGCATGCTTTGCTGAGGGTCTTGTGGTGTGATCTGATTGATTTGACTCATAATTTGAAGTATTATGGTTTAGAAAAAAGCAAGTCGTAGATTCGTTGCAAATATAGCATACTATTGCATGCAATGGATTTCCTGAACGGCATATTGTTTATTGACATAGAAACAGCTTCGGGCGTTCCCGACTATAACTCACTACCTGAAGGACTCAAAGCAGAGTGGGACAAGAAATCCCGCCTAGTGAAACCTACCCGCGATGATATCAAAGACCCTGCAGACCTGTTCACCGACCGGGCGGGGATCTTTTCAGAATTTGCACGCATCGTTTGCATCAGTTTTGGGGTCATTGTGGGCGATGACGAAAACCGCCGTCTTAGGCTGCGGTCGCTGGCAGGTGATGACGAGAAGAAGATCCTTGAGGATCTCTGCGTGGTCATAGAAAAGATAACGGCCCGCCACAAGGACTTCCGTTTCTGCGGCCACAACATCAAGGAGTTCGATATCCCCTTTATCTGCAGGCGCATGGTCATCAACAACATACCGCTGCCCTCCTGCCTCCAACTCTCGGGGCGCAAACCCTGGGAGATCACCCACCTCGACACCCTCGAACTCTGGAAATTCGGCGATAACAAGAACTACACCTCACTTTCGCTGCTGGCTCAGGTCCTCGGTATCCCATCACCCAAGGACGACATTGATGGCAGCCAGGTGGGGCACGTGTTCTGGCAGGAAAAAGACATTGCCCGCATCAGCCGCTATTGTATGCAGGACGTTTTTACTACTGCCAAGGTATTCCTGCGACTAAAAGGCATAGACCCCACCAACCTCCGGCCCGACTATGCCGAAGGCTTCACCCTCGACTCGCTTTAGAACGATACTTTACCACACCACCAACTAAACCGGATAATGTGCTGTCTTTCAATGGCCGGCACTTCCCACATATAACGGAAGAAGTTCTTAAAAGTTTTTAAAAATCTTTATCTTGCATCTTCAGAAAAATCAAATACCGATCATGTTACACCGATTGAGTCATATAGTCCTTTCTCTGGTCGCTTCTTCACTTGTGCTTACTTCTTGTCAGCGCAACTATAGTCCCGACACAGTTCTTCCCACTGCCTATTCACCCAACGTTATCATTGGTAGCGACAATCAGGTGCTTTATGCCCTGAACCCGACAACCGGCGTAAAAAGCTGGGAATTGGGCCTGCCCTGCCAGATAAAAGCATCGCCCATTATCTACAATGGCAGTGTCTATGTGGCATCGTCTAACCGCGACACGATCTATAAGATCAACTCTCGCACCGGTGTGATAACCAAAAAACTGACCTATTCCAATGGCGGTTCCGGCACCAAGTCAACCCCGATCGCTGATGCCGGTCGTATCTTTGTCGGTGGCAACAGCGGCGGCTTCTACTCCATCGATACAGGCAACTCGTCTACCGTGTGGAGTTACATGGCCGCAGGTCCGATAGAGTCTTCCCCCACGATCTATAACGGTAGCGTGTACTTTGCTACTACCAACGGTACCGTGTATCGCATGGAGAAAATGAATGGCAACCTCAATTCATCGCTTTCACCTGCACCGGTGTGGTCACTCAATATTCCGGGTGCCAAATTCACCGCATCAGCTGCTATCGGCGATCCATACCTGTTCATCGGTAGCGTTACAGACAGTTCAATGTACTGCATGTACCTCGACAATCCTACCAACGTGGGTGTGGTACGCTGGAAGTACAAGACCAAGGGCGGCATCCGCAGTTCTGCTACAGCCTACAAGGGTACCTGCATCTTCGGTGCCGATGACTTCAATGTGTACTGTGTAGACACTGGTCTGTCTATAACCACTACTACCCCCGACCTCCGCTGGAAGCGCACGCTGAAGAGTGAGGTGACATCATCACCATACGCCAGCAACCAGGTAGTATACGTTGGCTGTAAAGACTACAAACTATACGCACTCAAGATTGCTGATGGCACCATCAAGTGGCAGTTTGCAACTACCGGCATCGTTACTTCAAGTCCGCTCGCTTACAACGACGTGATCTACGTGGGCAGCTACGACAAATACCTTTACGCGCTCGACTCGTCTAAAGGCACCGTAAAGTGGAAGTCTAACATAAACGGACAGATAGACTGTTCACCGGTTCTGGACGACCTTGTAAAAGCTACCGGTCACAACAGTCAGATCAGCGGACATACCAACTAACTACAACCCAACTTGTTTTAACAGGAGACCACACTTTGTGGTCTCTTTTTTTGCCTGAACTCCCGATTTTTAGACCAAATACACCTAACATTAGTAGCTACTACCGCAGGTTTTCGTTGTTTCTTTGCAGCAAGATAGCAGTTCTGCATTTCGTGTCAGGCTTATTTACCCCAATTCAACCGACCTGAAAGCAGAAGTATGGTGCGACAAACAACTTAAATCAGTAGCAGTATGAAAAGAAGAGACGAGCAACATGTTGTGATCATTGACGATGATCCGGTTAGTAACATGCTCACCGAAATGTCGATAAAATCAGTGCACTCAAAGGACTACATCCGCTCCTACGTCAACCCCACTGACGGCATAGACCATATAGCACAACTGGTGAACCAAAATGAAGGCGAACAGGTCATTGCTTTTGTTGACATCAACATGCCCGGCTTGTCGGGGTGGGAAGTAATAGAGCATCTGGAACCCATGATCGCCAACGGAAAAGCGAAGGGGCTGCGCATCTACATGCTGTCTTCGTCTATCAATACCAACGACAAACTGAAGGCATATAACATTCCTATCGTTTCGGGGTATTTTGAGAAGCCATTGTCCAGCAAGGATTTCTCTGACCTGATCTTCAAGTCGAATTACCTGTAGTCGTTACTTACCTGTATTAACCTTTTCGTAGGCTTTGTTGCTGCTGACGAACTCCGGTACCAGATCTTTCATCAGGAACACTGTCTCCAGTGTATAGTGCTGACGGGCGCTGGCTATAAGCTTGGTGATCTTCTTCTCCACCGTAGCAAAGTCATATTCGCGGACATCTGCGATCATGATCTTCTCGTGGTAAGTAGGTCTTGAATTCTCGGCCGTACTGAGCAACTCTTCATAGAGTTTTTCGCCCGGCCTCAGGCCTGTGTACTCTATGCGGATGTCGCGGTCGGGTTCTTTGCCGGAGAGTTTGATGACCTTGCGCGCGAGATCGGCGATCTTAACGGGCTTGCCCATGTCGAAAACAAATATCTCGCCCCCCTGCCCCATTACACCGGCCTCTATCACCAACAGGCATGCCTCGGGAATGGTCATAAAGTAGCGGGTGATCTCGGGGTGAGTGACCGTGAGCGGGCCACCCTTTTGCAGTTGCTTCTTAAAGCGAGGTATAACAGAACCGTTTGAACCCAGAACGTTGCCGAAACGGGTGGTAACGAACTTGGTCACATGCTCGGGATCTGCCTCCTGCAGGTGTTTGAAATAACTTTGGGTGAATATCTCGGCAATGCGCTTGGATGCCCCCATCACATTGGTGGGGTTCACTGCCTTGTCGGTAGATACCATTACGAACTTCTCTACATTATTGGCCACAGCCAGCTCGGCCAGTTGGCGCGTTCCGGCAACATTGTTGATGATCGCTATGGACGGATTGTCTTCCATTAGCGGCACATGCTTGTAAGCCGCGGCGTGAAACACGATCTCAGGGTTGAACACCTCGAACAGTTGTTCCATTCGGGGTTTGTCGCATATATCAGCCAGGTAGGCCTTGATGTTGGCGTTTTTGTGTTTTTCCTGCAATTCCAGCAGGAATTCGTGCATAGGGGTCTCGGCCTTGTCGCAAAGGATGAGGAGCGACGGCCTGTATGCCAGCAACTGGCGCACCATTTCGCTGCCTATAGAACCTGCTGCACCGGTCACAAGGATCTTCTTGCCCTTCAGTTCGCTGTATATGGCCTCATTGTGTATCTTGATCACCTCGCGCTCCAACAGGTCTTCGATGTTGATGTTCTGCAGCTGCTGCGTATCCAGCTTGCCATTCAGCCAGTCGCGCATGGCGGGTACCTGCTGCACCTTGATGCCGTGTGCCAGGCAGCTATCCACCATGTCGTTCAGCGTGGTCTTTTCTATGTGTTTACTGGCCAGAATGAGGATCTCTACCCCCTCAGCAGCCAGCTTGGCAATGCTATTCTCGGTGGTGCTGTATATAGGAATACCCTCCAGCAACTTACCGTTGGTGCTGAACGAATTGTCCAGAAACGCCACTACCTGCATATCGCCATCGGGCAGGCTGTTCATCACCTTTTTAATGTGCAGGCCATCGGCAGAGGTATCGTAAACCACCACCTTTTTCTTCTGCACCTTGATGCCGCCAACAGAAAGAGATTTATAAAAGTTAAATACATACCTCACTGTGAGCCGGTAAGATATGATAACGAAGCTGGTAATGAAGAAATTGATGGAAACGATCTGCAACGTGAAGTAGTTGCGCGAACCGAGGAAGAAGATATTAACTACCAGGTAAAAGAAAGCCGCAATGGCATTCACCATTACCAGGCGCGATGTGTCCTCGAGATTGGTATAACGAACGATTCCCGCGTAACTCTTGAAAGCATAAAAAAGAACCGCATTCACGCCCAGCACCACCAGCATCATGAAGCGGAGACCGTCGTTCATGTGCTCCCAGTTAAAGTTCAGCTTCAGCATGCGCGACAGGAACAGGCAGAAGCACACCAGGAAGAGGTCCAATAGAAATACCAACCACCGCGGAAGGATCTTTAACTTATAGGACATAGACTTTATGTTGATAGTTTTCGTAATGTTAATAGTTTCAGGTTACAGCAATATTACAAAAAATTTATGCAAACGAATAGTTAATCGGAAAAAATTTAATCAATGCTACCCATTTTTGCAGGTTTTTGTGCCCTTAACCGCTCAATACGGGTTGTTTTTGTGTATCCGGTGTCCTATCTTGCAGTATGGACAACTCAAACAACACCCCGAAGAAAGCAGCACCAACCAAGCTCCCATCCAAACAAATAGTGTTCGGCAACCAGCCCAAGGGCAAAAAAGGCGGTGCTGCCGGCAGCAAATCTTCCGCGCCAAGTGGCAAAAAAGGCGGCGTGAACCTGATGCGCAAGCTGTCGGGTATGTAGGCCGGCTTATAGCAACCGCAACATCTCGTTATCTATGGCCTGGAAGAAGTCGCCGGGCTGAAAGGTGCGCCATTGCGGTCTATCTATCAGGTGGATGTAGCGGGTGATGCGCGACCGGGTAAAGTCGTATCGGGTCTGCTCGGGCATGTTCACGGCCACTATCCAGCCACCGGCATCGACTATTTCCTCGTTCCATTCTTCGTAGTAGTCGGTATCGCTGCTATGAAAATTGAGCACATTCTCGGTAATGAGGATGAACTTGCAGATGCCTTTTGCCTGCATAAGGTCAATGACCGACCGTTTCAGCTGCATGATATCGTTCTCTACCGCATCGTTCCACTCGCCTATAAACTCGAGGATCACGTAGTTCAGCTCGTAATCGGCGAAGAGTTCCTTCATATACAGGGTGCGTGACCCGAATTCGTCCCACTGGGGATGAATGTAGTAGTTGTAAACGGTGTTCGAATACTCGAACTCGCTGTGTTCGGTGCCGTAGAACGGCGACAGTTCATCTTCCTCGGCCGTGTACAAATGCCGCCAGTTGTAGAAAGGTTCTATTTCGTGCATAAGCAGGTGCAAATATAGGATTTGGGAATGGGGAGTTCGGAATCAGGATCGGTTAGTTTGAAACCTGTCTGCGGCAGACCGTTTGCAAGTTTCGGGGTTACTGCCTTGTGGTTCGTAAATCAAAGCTGCTTCCCACTTTGTCGATTTTTTCTTTTTCTGCCAATTTTGTATAACTTATTGATTTTCAATAAAAAGGTGAGAAGCTCTGCTTCTCACAACTTCCAAAAACTGCGCAAAAACTTCCCACTTCTGCGCACCTGAGAAGTGACACCTTTTCATAATACATGCTACTTTGCCCCATTTTTTTTCAACTTCAATACAAGTTACTACCGTCCAGGAAAACAGGCAAAAGAAAGTTTTATGATAGTGCGTTTTAGGGGGTATGATAGAAAAAAGTGGGCAGAGGAATGGTTGTGTGGCTGAAACAAAATGAAGCCGTTCGCAGAACGGATGGTTCGGCGGGGCTAACCATGACATTTATTATCGGAAGATTTGAGGACGGGCAACCGTTTATTCCTTCACCAGCCGTGCCGTCCACACATCGTTTACCCGCACTATATACACACCCGGCAGCAGAGTGCTTACATCTATCTCCATTTCAGTTAATGGCTTGGCAAGGATATTCTTTTTCATCACCTCCTTGCCCAAAACATCTACAATGACAAAAGAAGAAATAGGAAAACTGCCTGACAACTTAACTGTAGAAAATGTAGGATTTGGAAAAACACTTAATTTATCAACAATTTTCAGTTCATCGGTTCTGAGATAACCACATTTAGAGAAAGTAATCTTTCGGATTCTTGCGTTGCTATTGTCTGATACGTAAATATTGCCGCAAGTATCTACAGCTATTCCTTGCGGCCTATTCAGTTGAGCTAGTGTTGCTAACCCACCATCACCGGAAAAGCCAGCGAGGCCAGTGCCGGCAATAGTACGGACAATGCCAAATTTATCAACCATACGAATACGGTTATTATAGAAATCCGCGAAAATCAAATTCCCAAATTTATCAAAGGACATTCCGATCGGATTTATGTTAGCAGATGTAGCCGGGATATCATCGCCATTGAAAATATATCCCGACGATGTACCAGCATAAGTACTGATTAACCCATTCGTATCGATTTTCGCAATTCGCGACTCTCCTGTGGCATTATCAGCAACATAAATATTCCCAATTTTATCAGTACATATAACACCGCCGCCACATTTAGCTGTAGTGGCAGGCCCGCCATCTCCAGATACTCCGGGCAATCCGACACCTGCAATTGTCGTGATAATGCCGGATTTTGCAACTTTTCTAACTCTGCGACTCCCATCGCTAATTAATAAGTTGCCATTTTTATCATAGCAAATTCCTGCCGGGTACATAAGAGATGCATTAGTCGCCGGACCATTATCTCCGCTATAACCTGCGATGCCATTTCCTGCTATCGTTCGGATATTACCAGTAAGTGCATCTATTTTCCGAACGATGGAATTATTATTATCACATATGACAACATTGCCAGAGTCGTCAATTGCTACAGTATTTGGCATATAAAGTCGAGCTGCTGTAGCCGGCCCACCATCTCCGCTATTGCCCGACACGCCAGTTCCTGCAATAGTCACAATAGTTCCGTCGGAATTTATGCGGCTAACCTTTTGCCCCAATAATTGAGGCACGTATAAATTGCCACTTTTGTCAATGATTGATTGACTTGGATTGTTAATGGTTACGCTGGTTGCGGCAACACCCTCCCCAGTTCCACTTCCGCCACCGGCAATAGTTGTTATCACCTGCGCACTAGTTGAATGCCAGTGAGTAAGCAAAGCTACAGTAACTACGAACGTATATTTTAGTAATTTTATCATTTTACGCAATATATAAAGCTCCTGCGATGCCCGGCGGAGGCGGTGCTCCGACTGGTAAAATAAACACCGTACCGGCATTAGGCAACGGACCACCCAAATACACGGGTATCCCATTTGCCCACAGCCCGTTTATGTGTAGTGAATTTGGGTTGCCTACACCGGGCCCCAATGCTATGCCGCCGTAAAAGGTATCATTGAAACATGCTGACATAAATCGAAGTTAACAAATATGTTTTGATGTTCTCTGAATTTGCTTTTATTTTTTTCAAACAGAATTGTAACCGTTTATTCCTTCACCAGCCGGGCTGTCCACACATCGTTAACCCGCACTATATACACACCCGGCGGCAGCGTGCTTACATCTATTTGTTGCTGTGGCTTGCCGCAACCCGCTCGTTGCAGCACCACCTGGCCCAGAAGGTTGTAGATGGCAAGTGTGTGTATGGAACTATCCAACGTAATTGTTATTGTACTTTTGGCCGGGGAGGGAGTGATCTCGATCTGTTTCTGAGCTACAGGCGCATCCTGAACTGAAGTGTAGTCACACTCACGATAAGTGATCTTTCTTACCCTTCGGTTATTAAAATCGGCAATATATACGTTGCCACATTTGTCAAGTGCCACGTATTCTGGGTAGCTGATTTGAGCATCTGTAGCAGCCCCGCCATCTCCGCTAAACCCACTCACGCCAGTCCCACAAATCGTGCGAATAATCCCTGACGTATCGATTTTCTGAATTCTAGAATTTGCATAATCAGAATTGTATATATTTCCTGAATCATCGACGGTTATTCCAAACGTGCCGAGGTGACAAACAACAGCAGGAATGCCATCACCTGAATATGGCATCGCTATATTGTCGCCGGTGCCTGCGACCCTTGTTAGTACGCCAGTACTGTGTGCTATTTTCCTGATAGCACTGGTGCTGTCTCCGAAATATATATTATTGTGCAAATCCACCGATATTCCTCGTGGTGCACCAAGATTTGTTGATATTGCTGGCACTGCTTCACCTGTAATACCAGACAATCCCGTACCAGCAATTGTAACAATAATGCCAGAGGAATTTACCTTTCGTATTTTTCTGCTACAAACAAGGATCAGATTTCCTTGATTATCAAAAGCAATATATCCGGTTGATATTGAGGCCATTGTCGCTATCCCACCGTCTCCGGTTGACCCGATGATTCCATTGCCCGCAACGGTTGTTATGATCCCACTATTTACGTCTATTCGCCTGATTCTAAAGTTGTTTCCATCGACAAAAAATAAATTATCGTCTTTGTCGAAAATGATCGGACCAGGGTAATTTAACTTTGCAGACATTGCGGGAATACTATCTCCATTAAAACCCGCCAGTCCGATTCCCGCAACGGTAGTGATAATTCTCGTTGCGTAATCAACTTTTCTTATTCTGTGGTTATTTGCGTCACCGATGTAAACATTTCCCTTACTATCAACTGCAACCGACCCAAAATACCCAATCTCGGCAGCGGTAGCTGGCCCACCATCCCCCCAATAACCGCCATGTCCGGTTGCACCGCCAGCAATTGTCGTAATAATCTGCCCATGGAGCGGGACTGAAAAAACAATAATAAACAGGAAGAAAACACACAATAAACTTGAACCCTTGCATACCATGTGCATGCCCCCGCTTTTTGTGCCGGGTAGTGGCAGGCAGCTACGCAACGCCACTGGCTGCCCTTGCATTTCGGTTATTGTAGATACACACCCCATGGTGAAGAAATAATTTGATAGATAAATTTACATAAATCTGCGATGGAGGCAAAACAAATGTGGCGGTGGCTGGTATGGGGGTAGGTGGCGGCCGGCGACGAAGCAATCTCGAGACCATGCGCACAGTAATATTTGGTAGCCCAAAGTAGCGAATTGCGAGATTGCTTCGTCACAACCCGCCCGAAAGCCTAGCTTTGTTCCTCGCAAAGACGACCTCGTTGACAAAGTTCATATATCAAAACAACTTTTTACCATACACCCAAAAACGCCTTGTCATAAAACTTTCTTTTGCCGGTTTTCTTTCGTAGGCGTAACTTGAACAGAATTTCATCAATATGAGGAAATTTTTTTATATGTACCTTAAGCACATATTCCATCTGCGCAGTTCTAAGGAAGCAAGTGAGACGAAGTGGGAAGTTTTTGCGCAGTTTTGGGAAGCAATGAGAAGCGCCGCTTCCCACACTGTCATTGATAATCAATCAATTAAATAAAAAGTGCGCAAAAAGAAAAACCGTCCGGGAATTGGGAACTCCGGCTCTCGTTAACCGTTCAACGGTGGTTCACCATCCGTTCGACAGCCGTTTGACAGGCTCACGAAAACAGAGACAGAGTTCAGGGTGAAATTGCTAATGGAGCCGGTGAAAGTTGGTTCGTGGGGCCAAATGTGACAAGTAATACTTTAGCCGACCTATTATATATAATTTTCCAACAACCATCACAAACCCAATGGATGGAACAGAGGGAATAATGTATGAAAACCGAAGGAAAGTGCCCTTTTTATTTTTCCACAATTTTTTTCGGTTTAAATAAAAAGTTTTTACTACCTTTGCAGTCCTTAAAAAAATATGGCGAAACAATCTCTAATCAAACAGGACGGAACTATCGTGGAAGCGCTCTCAAATGCGATGTTTCGCGTTCGTCTTGAAAATGGGCACGAGATCCTAGCTACTATTTCGGGCAAAATGCGCATGCACTACATACGTATATTGCCCGGCGACAAGGTGGGTGTGGAGATGAGTCCATATGACCTGAGCCGCGGAAGGATCATATACAGGTACAAATAAAACGCCTGAAACCCGCTGTGGCGGCGCCAACTGAAAGGATTGGCAGGGCGAGAAAAGATATATAGTAAAAGCATAGAAAACCAATAACAATGAAAGTTAGAGCATCTATAAAAAAGCGTAGTGTAGACTGTAAGATCGTACGTCGCAACGGAAAGCTGTACATCATCAACAAGAAGAACCCACGCTTTAAGCAAAGGCAGGGATAATATCCCACGCGGGTGCAGGAATGTGCCCACCGGTGAAAAAGAAAATAAATACAGTATAAACAAACCCGACAGCCCAGGCGCGGGGTAAAATTAAAATTTCAATGGCTCGTATAGCTGGTATTGATCTTCCGAAAAACAAACGTGGTGAGATAGCGCTCACCTATATCTACGGTATTGGCAACAGTACTGCCCGCTACATTCTTGACAAAGCTGCTGTTTCTTACGACAAGAAGGCTTATGAGTGGAATGATGAGGAGCAGACTGCTATCCGTAATATCATCAACGCTGAGTTTAAGGTGGAAGGCCAACTGCGCTCTGAAGTGCAGATGAACATCAAACGTCTTATGGACATCGCTTGTTACCGTGGTCTGCGTCATCGTAAAGGACTTCCTTTGCGTGGTCAGCGCACACGTACTAACAGCCGTACCCGTAAAGGTAAGCGTAAGACAGTGGCAGGTAAGAAAAAAGCACCTAAGAAGTAATATCTGTGCCGCTGCCGGATCTGCAGGTGCGCAGGGAGGAGTGGCATAGGGTAACAACGGGGTTCCGGGATCCGATATTTGGAATTTGGTTTTTCCTGTTTGTTGCTTAGTAAACAAATTGATTACCTTTTTAAAAACAAAACATGGCAAAAGCGCAGGCTTCAGCAAAGACCGTTGCAAAAAAACGCGTCGTGAAGGTGGACACACATGGCGATGTACACATCAACGCCACTTTCAACAACATTATCATCAGCATCACCAACAAGGCTGGTCAGGTAATTTCCTGGTCATCGGCCGGTAAGATGGGCTTCCGTGGTTCTAAGAAGAACACACCGTATGCAGCACAGATGGCAGCACAAGATTGCGCAAAAGTGGCTACAGACGCGGGCATGAAGCGTGCTGACGTATTTGTAAAAGGACCGGGTTCAGGTCGTGAGGGAGCTATCCGCTCTATCAGCAATTCGGGTATCGAGGTTACCTCTATCAAGGACGTAACTCCACTGCCACACAACGGTTGCCGTCCTCCGAAGAAGCGTAGGGTTTAATGATAATCTTTCAGAAAAGGGAAAAAGCAAAAGCAATTTTGCTTCTTTCCTTTTCGGCATTATAGCAAGTAAACAATTTTTATTTTTTCACAAGGCTGTCACGGATCGGATTTTACGATTTTTATAGGAGACGGGACAGCTAAAAACACAAAAAATCGTAATGGCACGTTACACAGGACCCAAAAACAGGATCTGCCGCATATTCGGCGAACCAATCCTCGGATCAGGCAAGAGCCTGGGCAAAAACAGCAACCCTCCAGGCCAGCACGGCCCTACCCGCAAGCGCAAGGCGCCAAGCGAGTATGCAGTGCAGCTGAAGGAGAAACAAAAGGCTAAATACACTTATGGCCTGCTGGAAAAACAATTCGCTAATACCTACGTAGAAGCATCACGTCTGAAAGGCGCTACCGGTGAGAACCTCATCAAGCTGCTTGAAGCACGTCTGGATAACACCATCTTCCGTATGGGCATAGCACCTACACGTCCTGCTGCACGCCAGCTGGTATCTCACAAGCACGTGATGGTGAACGGACATGTGGTGAACATTCCTTCATACTCACTGAAGCCGGGAGATGTGATAGAACTGAAGCCTAAGAGCAAGGTGAACACAACGGTTCTGAGCATGATCCGTCCGAAGAATACACGCATCACATGGGTTGATTTCAATGAAAAAGACCTTACCGGAACGTACATCACTCATCCGGAGCGTGAAGCAGTTCCTGAGAACATCAAGGAGCAACTGATCGTAGAATTGTACTCTAAGTAATAATTTTAACGCTTGCAGTGCCATGTGCACTGCAAGTTGTTTTTGCGATCTTTTCAACAATAATCAAGTAAAAAATTTAAACAAATATCAATATGGCCATATTGAATTTTCAAAAACCGGATAAAATAGCTCTGCAGAAAACAACTGACTTCGAAGCGCAGTTCGAGTTTCGTCCACTGGAGCCTGGTTATGGTGTTACTATCGGTAACGCACTGCGCCGTGTATTGCTTTCTTCTCTGGAAGGATATGCGATCACTGCCATCAGGATCCCGGGTGCTGACCACGAGTTTGCAACGATCAAGGGTGTTTTCCAGGACGTTACAGAAATTATCCTGAACCTGAAGCAGGTTCGTCTGAAGGCTATTGGCGAAACAAGTGATTTCACCAGCCACAAGATAGACCTGAATGTGAAAGGTATAGAGGTATTTACTGCCGGTATGATAGGTGAGGCATTGCCTGACTTCCAGGTAATGAACCCTGACCTGGTGATCTGCAACCTGCATCCGGGTTCAGGTTTCCAGATGGAACTGCACATTGGCAAAGGCCGTGGCTATGTTCCTGCTGAGGAAAACCGCCCTGAAGAAGCGCCGCTTGGCCTTATCGCCATCGACTCGATCTTCACACCGATCAAGAATGTAAAATACAACATCGAGAATACCCGCGTTGAACAGCGCACAGACTTCGAAAAACTGATCATGGAAGTGGTTACCGATGGTACCATTCACCCTGAAGAAGCAGTTAAAGAAGCGTCACGCATCCTGATCCAGCACCTGATGATCATTACAGACGAGAACATCTCTCTGGATACAAGGCGCGAAGAGAAGGAAACTATCGTTGACGAAGAAACGCTGCTGGTTCGCAAGGTGCTGAACACACCACTCGAAGATCTGGAACTTTCTGTACGTGCATTCAACTGCCTGAAAGCTGCTAAGATCAACTCTCTGAGCGAGCTGGTACAGTACACGCAGGAAGAGCTGATGAAATTCCGCAACTTCGGTCAGAAATCACTGTCTGAAATAGAGCAGGTACTGCACGAGCGTGGTCTGCACTTCGGAATGGACATCAACAAGTTCCGTCGCGGAGACGATTAATCAAACAAATTCCAGGGTCGTAATTCCGGTATAAACGGGATTACGACCCTGCTACTAATAACCGGTGAGTCCTGAATTTGGGAATTAAGATCGCCGGAATTTTTTCTAACAAGTACCTCATAAATCCTGACACGGTATGAGGGAATAAAAACAAAATGTCATGCGTCACGGAGACAAAATCAAAAACCTGAGCCGCACCGCGTCACACCGCGCTGCCCTCCTTTCGAACCTTACATGCCAGCTCATAGAGCACAAGCGCATTGTAACTACACTTGCTAAGGCAAAATCGCTTCGCGTATATGCTGAGCCGATCATTACCCGCAGCAAAACCGACAATATGCACAACCGTCGTATTGTTTTCGGATATCTGCAGGATAAAGAAGCTATCAAGGAACTGTCTCTTATACACATCTCCGAGCCCACGA
>JACSRV010000248.1 GCA_014879545.1 Chitinophagaceae bacterium
GTATTATCAATTCATTAATTGAATGAGAGCGTAAACATTTTCGTTGTGGGAGATGTTAAACCTGCTAATTAATGCCTTTCGGAAATTGAAATTCTAAGTATTCAATTATAATTGATTTATAAACAATGAAATTTTTAAAATGGATCTATAATACATTCTTCAAAAAGAAATGCTGCCGTTAAAAACGGTCAAAAGAACAGTTGAAAAAAAGCAAATAATTTAAACGAACAGATATGATCACAACAGAGAAAACTTTATCGGAAGTTATGGAGATCCTCAGACAGCGGGGTTATACCGAAGACTTCAACCTATTGGAAGTTTCCGCATCCTATACGCCGGAAAAACATTGCATCAACATCAATGATCTGGTCATTGATAAGATCTACCGTTTTACCGGGCAGAATGATCTGGATGACGAAGCCATCCTTTACGCTATGCACAATAAGAGCGATGGGGCAAAAGGCGTTTTTGTGAACGGTTACGGGACTTACACGGACACTGAAGCAGACGAGATCATCAGTAAAATTTCCGTACATGAAAATGATGCGGATGATTGGACAATTGATTGCTCAGGTAACTGCTAAAAATGTATAATTAACTGTAATTTTTATTAAATTTGCATAATAATTCATGAAAAAACTATTCGTCATATTCCTTTCCATGTTATATCTGGCATTGTCTACGGGCTTTATCCAGTACTCACATATGTGCAAGGGAATGGCTGTAAAACTTTACAGTCTGACGAATAGTAATACCCATGCCGATTCGGACAAACCCTGTCCGATATGTTCTAACAAGAATAAAGAACTAAAGGAAAAAAAGAAAGGCTGCTGTAAGCACGAAACCAAAATCGTTAAGGTAGATAATGCAGCACATAAGTATTCAGGATTTGACCTGTCGGTTAAATTCTGGGGCGAAGCGATCCCGAATGAAACATTGGGAGCCTTGTTTGAATTTTCAGGAATATACCCTGAACCTTCCAAACCGACCTACCTTTCTACCAAGATCCCGATAAGGGGCAATCCACTCTACATACTTCACTGCGTTTATAGAATTTAGGATCTGACGTTCCGAAACTAAGAATTGCATGCCCATACTTAGGGTTATGCCTTAATTCGTTATGTCTAATTTCTAATTTTTATAACAATGAACATAAAGATCATTGCATCTGTTGGTGTAGTGCTCCTGTGCAGTCTTAATGGCTATGCACAGGTACTGCATCTGGACAATGCACTCCAACGTTCCGCTGAAAACTATGACAGGATAAAATCCAAAAAATCGATAGTTTCTGCGTTTGAACAAAATACCGTTTTTCAAAAACAACAATACCTGCCGGATGTAACCCTTGCAGCACAACAGAGTTTCGGAACCATCAATATGGTACACGGTTCCATGTACGCCTACGGAGGTCTGGCTTCTGCATCCACTTCGCTGCCACTGGCGGAACAGAACTGGAATGCCGCTTTTGGGTCACTCTATTTTGCCAATGTAAACTGGAACCTGTTCACTTTCGGCAGGATAAAGAATGAGGTAAAACTGGGACAGTCCAAAGAAAAGACTGCCATTGCAGATCTTGAACAGGAGATTTTCCAGCTTCAGGTGAAAACGAGTGCTGCCTATCTGAACTTATTGGCCAGCCAGCGCCTACAGTTTGTGCAGGAAAAAAACCTCGAACGGGCACAGGTATTTTTTGAAATGACCGACTCCCGTGCAAAAAGCGGCCTGATCCCTGAAGTAGATGCTTCATTGGCCAAAGCGGAAGTTTCCAACGCAAAATCCTTGCAGATTAAATCTTATGATAAGGTATTGGAATACTCGAAGCAGCTTGCCGTATTCTTGGGTGAAGAATTTCAGACCTATCAGCTTGATAGCCTATACAGTACAACCATACCAAAAAATATACTCAGCCCTGAAAATAGTGATGTCAGCAAACATCCTCTGCTTCAATTACAGCAAAGCAAGGTAGACCAGAGCCTTCAATCCGAATCCTTGGTAAAGACCCAAAGGCTTCCCAATTTGTCTGCCTTTGGCGTACTTCAGGGACGTGGATCAGGTTTTGAATCCAATTATATGCAGGATAACAGTGCCTATTCAGGCTCGTACCTGAAAGGTGTCGGTATTGACAGGGGAAATTACCTGCTCGGTTTTACGTTAAGCTGGAACATTACCAATCTTTACCGTTTCAACAGTAAGGTAAAGGAACAGCAGTATTTTACCCAATCATTGAAGCAGGATTATGATCTCCTGCACAAGGAGCTTAACGCCCAGTCCAAGCTTGCCCAGTCACAGCTGGCCAATGCTTACGAAAACTTTGAGGAAACCAAAGTGCAGTTATCCGCTGCACAATTGGCCTACAGACAGCACACGGCATTGTACGAAAACGGACTGACCACGTTAGTGGATTATACGCAGGCATTATACGCACTGAACCGTGCCGAGATTGACTACGAGATTGCCCAGAACAATGTATGGCAGGCACTCTTGCTGTTGGCATCATCACAGGGCGATCTTGAAATATTGACCCAAAAACATTAACTAAATAATTTAATCAATGAATTTGATAAGTTTTGCTTTAAAAAAGCCACTTTCCATATTAGTCATTGTACTTGGCTTACTGTTCTTTGGGATCAAAGCGACCAGAGATGTGAAAGTGGACATCTTGCCGGAGATGAACCTGCCGGTAGTTTATATAGCCCATTCCTTTAACGGATACACGCCGCAACAGATGGAAGGGTATTTTACGAAAATGTATGTGAACATGATGCTGTTTGCCAACGGTATCAAATCCATCGAAAGTAAAAATACGCAGGGACTTACCTTAATGAAGATTACTTTCTATGAAGGTACCGAAATGGGTGAAGCCATAGCCAGTATCAATGCCCTGTCCAACCGTTCGCAGGTATTCCTGCCACCGGGTGCTCCGCCACCGTTCATTATCCGTTTTGATGCCTCATCACAACCGGTTGGGCAATTGGTGTTCCGTAGCAATACAAAGACAAATAACCAGTTACAGGATATTGCAAACTTTAACGCCCGTCCGTTCCTGATTAAGATACCCGGCTTGACAACAGCCCCACCTTTCGGAGGTAGCCCGCGTACCATTGAGATCAATATCGATCCCTACAAGTTACGTTCACATAATTTATCTCCGGAACAGGTTGTTGAAGCCATCAGCAGAAACAACATTACATCCCCTTCCGGAAATATCTATATCGGGGATAAAAATTATCTGACACCGACCAATAATACGGTGAAGAATATAGAAGAACTGGGCGATGTGCCGATTTTCAAGGGCACAGTGGACAATGTGTATATCCGTGACGTAGCAACCGTTAAGGACGGTGCGGATATTGCCACAGGCTATGCCCTTATTGACGGAAAACGTTCCGTATATATCAACATTGCCAAGGCCGGTAATGCCTCTACACTCGATGTTGTCAATACGCTAAAGAAACAGCTGCCGGACATTCAGCGTAATATGCCAGATGACGTGAAGATATCCTATGAATTCGATCAATCGGTGTATATTTCCAACGCCTTGAAAAGCCTTGTTGTAGAGGGCGTACTGGGAGCTTTGCTGACCGGATTGATGGTACTGCTGTTCCTGAATGACCGCAGGGCGGCACTGATTGTGATCATGACCATTCCGATCTCTATTATCTCTGCTGTGCTTTTCCTTAAGCTCTTCGGACAGACCATCAATATCATGTCGCTTTCAGGTCTTGCACTGGCAATCGGTATATTGGTGGACGAGAGTACAGTGACCATCGAAAATATCCACCAGCACTTTGCTATGGGCAAGACAAAAGCACAGGCGATATGGGATGCGTGTAAGGAAATTGCATTTCCAAAACTGCTCATCATGCTATGTATCCTTGCCGTATTCGCACCGGCATTTATGATGACAGGTATTCCGGGATCGCTGTTTATGCCATTGGCAATGGCCATTGGTTTTTCGATGATTATCTCCTTCCTTTTATCACAGACTTTCGTTCCTGTGATGGCAAACTGGATGATGAAACACAATGTTGTAAACTGCGAAAACCCTGCACATAAAGAAGACAGGTTTACAAAGTTCAGGGAGAAATTTTCAAACTTCCTTTCGGGTCTGATGAAATTCAGGAAACCTATCGTGGGAATTAGCCTGATTGCTGTCATCCTTGCCGGAGCTGGTCTATACCTGATTACCGGAAAAGATGTACTTCCTACTTCCAATTCCAAACAATTTCAGGTAAGGCTTAAAGCCGCTGACGGAACCCGCATAGAAGTAACCGAGAAAAAGGTGAAAAATTTTCTTGAACTGCTAAAGGCTAAGGTCGGCAAAGATAATGTTGCGATATCATCGGTTTTTATCGGACAGCATCCTTCAACATTTGCCGTGAGCCCGATCTATCTGTACAATGCAGGGCCGCATGAAGCCCTGATGCAGGTAGCCCTTAAAGAATTTAACGGTAATTCAGATGAGCTGAAAGATGAACTCCGTCAATATTACAAGGAAAAAATGCCCGATCTGCAACTCTCATTTGAACCGATTGAACTAACGGAAAAAATCCTTAGCCAGGGAGCCAATAATCCTGTTGAGATCCGGGTATCGGGGATGATGAAGAAAATGAACATGATGACGGCAAATAAGCTTCTTGCAAAACTGAAGGAACTTGACTACATGCGTGATCAGCAAATTCCACAATCCATGAACTATCCGGCGATGCAGATCAATATTGACCGGACAAGGGCTGCCCAGTTGGGACTGGATGCACAGGATATCGCTAAATCACTGGTTGCCGCAACGGCATCGACACGTTATACCAATAAGAACTTTTGGGTTGGAGGTATGATGGGGATCGCTTACGATGTACAGGTTCAGACCCCTCAGAATATACTGAACAGCAAAGAGGAACTGGAAAATCTTCCCCTGACCAAAAACCAGGACAGGCCTGTATTAAGCGATGTTGCTACGGTGCTGCCTACAAAGGAAATGGGAGAAAGTTATAACCTTGGAACAATGGGCTATACAACGGTAACAGCCAACCTGCATAAAAAAGACCTTGAACAGGCGTCCAAAGATGTAAAAGCAGCAATAGCTTCTCTTGGTGAATTGCCAAAAGGGATAAATATTGAGGTTGCGGGACTTGCTCCTGTTCTGGACGAGACATTAGGCAGTCTTGCTTCAGGACTGTTGATCGCTGTCGTAGTCATATATCTGATGCTTTCTGCCACATTCCAGTCTTTTAGGGTTTCATGGGTAATTCTATCAACTGTTCCTTTTGTAATTGTGGGTGCGTTGGTTGCCCTGAACCTGACAGGTTCTACACTGAACCTTCAATCCTATATGGGAATGATCATGTCCGTCGGGGTGTCTATTGCAAATGCGGTGTTATTGATTTCAAATGCCGAAACCATTCGTAAATCTTCAAATGATGCACTTGGAGCAGCAATAGAAGCTGCCAAATTACGTATCCGTCCTATTGTCATGACCACGTTGGCCATGGTTGCCGGTATGTTACCGATGGCTATCGGATTTGGAGAGGGCGGTGATCAGGTATCTCCATTGGGACGTGCCGTAATCGGTGGGTTGATTTTCTCTACTTTCTCGGTATTGATCGTTCTCCCGCTTGTATTCGGTTGGGTTCAGAAAAAAGCATCCATTGTATCCAATTCGCTGCATCCAGAAGATGAGGAAAGTATTCACTTTGTAAACCTAAAAAAATAAAAAAATGAAATATATAACAATATTGGCAGCTTCATTTATAATGCTGCTGACCGCCTGCAATAATGAAACAAAAGAAGCAGCAAAGGAAGAACCTAAAAAAGGCGGCATGCCTGGTATGGGGATGGGAATGGGAATG
>JACSRV010000191.1 GCA_014879545.1 Chitinophagaceae bacterium
TATGAAGAATTCTTCATACTGGCTAAAGAACTCTCTCATACGCACGTAGTTGGCAGTACGTGTATCGATGTTTTGAGCCAGTTTGTTCAATTGAACAATACCGAATGCTGCACCCATTTCTGACGGCTCGATGTTATATCCAGGCTCTTCAAAAACGAACTTCGCATCATAAGGGATGCCGTCAACTTCAACGTTGAAGCGATTTTCAATTTTCTCAGACTCAACGAAGAGGGAAGAACTGCGACCCCAGCTACGCAGCAGACGACCACGGTCGTAGAATGCTTCTGTATTAACACACAACATACCACCATTGCCTGCGCAGTTGATTATGTGCGAGCCGTAAAAGCTCGTTGTGCTCATGTCAGTGAAACGTCCTGATGAAGCACCTCCGATCTCAGCGCCAAGTGTATCAGCAGAATCTTCCAGAACAAAAAGATTGTGTTTGTCAGCAATCTCGCGTAGCCGCTTCCAATCAGGAAGATTTCCCATCAAGTTTGGAATAACCATCGCCTTGGTTTTTGGCGTGATCATCTCTTCCACTTTTGCTGCGTCTATGTTGTAGGTGCCTTCTTCAACGTCAACAAACGCAGGAACCCAACCTTTTTTTACAAGCGGGGCAACGGTTGTACTGAAAGTGAGGGCCGGAGTAATGATCTCACTACCAGGCTCGTAGTTCATAAGGTCAGCGGCCAGGTACAGTGCAGAAGAGCCACTGTTGACCATAATACCATATTTCTTGCTGTAAAGTTCCGCAACGCGGCTTTCCATTTCACGTACATTTTTACCCATCTGGGTGCTCGTACGCAATACGTTTACTACTGCTTCAATTTCTTCTTCTCCATGAACTGTTCTGCCATACGGCACGTGGATGTAGTCTGTCTGTAACATTGATATATAGTAGATTAGATTGCGAATATAGAATATCGTAGGGAATAATTAATGTTAAAGTGGCAAGGTGTTTTATGTATTAAATGGAGTTATTGTTTTGCTTTTCCTGACCCGTCATTTCCTTTTGACGGAGCTTCCGGCTTAAAGATAGTCTCGGGAACTGCCTTGTTTATCTCAACAGTTTTGTAGACGACCTCACCACCCATCATTGGGTCCGACCGTTTCATAGGGATAACAACTCCATCGGGCTGTTTCTCGAAATTGCTGAAGGTTACTGAAATGTCTCTGGATTCTTCTCCTGCCTGTACATTCATTTCAGTGCGTATCAGATAATATGTAGATTCATCAAAATATGCAATTTGTTCAAATCCAGCTTTGTCAGTGACTTTCAACCTCAAGCACGGAATTGAATTGATTGTATCTTTTCCGTCCATTTCAGCCTTTTTGATCATAGATCTGTCAGTCAACCACATATTTCTGATGTTCAGTTTTGACTTAGCCTGCTTAAGTTGTTCCTCCGGCATGGCTGTGACCTTATCCATTCCGGGTTGCACAGGAATGTACATCCAACCGTCTTTTTGGGTTACAATAACGTAACAATCCATTCCCATAACTGAGAAATCCATCCTCATGCCTTGATTGTCAACCATCGTTTGGGAGGTCGGAAACTCCATGCCTTGAGCAACAATGCTACCTGACATTTTCAGGGTCTTGATTTTGCTGAGTGCAGTTTCGCCCCCCATAGCTTCAATGTGTTTGACTATCACTTCATCTGCCGACTGTGCAAATGAGTGAAAACCTGAACTTAAAAGAACTGCAAATGCAATAATTGTTTTCTTCATGTTTGGTAATTGTTAGTCTGTAAAGGTATATATATTCGATGGTATTGGCGTTTTGCAGTTATCAGCGTGCGCGTTTGAAGTGCCGGCCATTTACCGAACCGAAAAGTATGGCAGCCGGATGGGCATTTTACAATTACCTGACAATAAACGGATTGCGGTCAATGCCCCTGAAACGTGCTAAAGAGTAGATTTGCGCCCATGAAATCAAAATATCTTCTGGTTCTGGTAGTGCTGCATTCTCTAAAATCTCCGATAGCATTTGCTCAGCATTCGCAGGCAAGTGTAAACAAGGGGGCGACAGAAGGCAAGTTGGAGTATGCCGACGAACGTCATTTCAAGAATATGCGTCAGCTTACTTTTGGAGGAGATAATGCCGAAGCCTATTTTGGTTTTGATAATGAACACATAACGTTTCAACGCACCAGTGCTTCTGATGGCGTGGAATGTGACCAGATATTTTACGGAGCTATCCCCGGTAAAAAGAAGAAGGATTTCAAGTTTGACTTGGTGAGTACAGGCAAAGGCAGGACTACCTGTGCCTATCTCCTGCCAGATATGAAGCACATTTTGTACGCATCAACTCACGAGGCATCTACTACCTGCCCACCGGTGCCCGACAGGAGCAAGGTGAAGAAATATGTATGGCCTATTTATGAAGGATATGATATTTACGTGGCGGATCTGAAGGGGAATATCACAGGTCAGTTGACAAAGTCGCCTGGTTATGACGCTGAAGGAACGGTGTCGCCTGATGGCAAAAAGATCATATTTACCAGCATGAGGAATGGTGATATGGACCTTTACACAATGAATATTGACGGGTCGGACGTAAAACAGATCACTAATACTCTAGGCTACGATGGCGGGGCGTGTTTTTCGCCGGATAGTAAGATGATCACATGGCGTGCGTCACGTCCTGTAACGGAAGATGAAAAGAAGGAGTACAAGGACCTTTTGGCACAGGGATTGGTTATGCCTACCAAAATGGAGTTGTTTGTAGCAAATGCTGATGGCAGCAATGTTCGTCAGGTAACCAATCTTGGTCGGGCCAACTGGGCACCCTCTTTTGCGCCTGATGGCAAGCGTCTGATCTTTGCATCAAATCATGAGCATGAGCGAGGATTTCCTTTCAACTTGTATCTTGTAAATATTGACGGAACAGGGCTTGAGCGCATTTCTAACGACAGCAGTTTCGATGCGTTCCCGATGTTCTCTCCTGATGGCAAAAAGCTGATCTTCAGTTCCAACCGAAATAACGGTGGAAACCGTGATACGAACGTCTTTATTTGTGACTGGGTAGACTAGTTTTTTAGCTCCTTATTTTTTGAAGGCAGATAACCGGGTAGCAGTACACGGAGCATCTGCAATACCACAGACAGAAGGATAAGACCCATGCCGGCCAGAAATCCACCGTTCAGTTTTTCTGTGCCGTCAATAAAGATGATCTCCCTGTTTTCATTGTAAAAAATAAAAGCTAGCAGGATGCCGTAAACAGGTTCGAGGTTCACAGATAGAGTAGCAGTAAATGAGGATAGTTTCTTAAGCGCGTTCAACGATAAGGATTGCGCCCACACTGTGCAGCATAAGCTCAATACGACCAACCAGATCCAGTCGTTGTGAACCCAGTCTGAGCTGACCATAGGAATGAGACTTGTTTCGGGTTTGTAATACAAGTAGATGGGGATGAGCAAGGTAATAAATGCCCAACCTGTTGACATTTCGTAGAATACCATTGTGCGAGCCGGGTATATGGCTGCGATCTGTTTATTGAAAACTGTGAATACAGAGCTCAGCAGCGCTGCTATTATTCCTGCCAGGATACCCCAACCGTAAAACTGTTGAAATCGATAGATGAGATAAACACCTATTATGGCGAGTGATCCGAGCAGCAGTTCCTTAAAATCGTGTTTGCCACGGTTGATAATAGGGTCGACCAGTGGAGTGAAGATACTTGCTGTTGATAAACAAACCAACGCAATTGAAACATTGGCGAGTTTAATAGATCCATAAAATGCCACCCAATGCAAGCCCATGAGGATGCCGATTAGTGCCATCAGCATCAAGTGTTTTCGGGGGATAGATACCCATTCTTTACGCACAAAAAGTATTACAGCAACGAAAATGGCTGTAAGCAGCATTCGATACCATACCAGAATCGGGGCATCGAGTGAGATGGCCCTGCCGAGCACGCCTGTGAATCCCCATAGGAGCACCGCTAGGTGCATTTGAATCAGTGCCTTCTTCATGACGGCGGCAAATGTAGGCAGATATTGGCTGATAGCAGGAAGTCGGTTTACCTCGCAATCGCTAATATCAAGATATTGGTCATTTTCAGTCTGTTTTCGAGAAATGTACCCGCCCAAAACGCTACTTTTGTAGCATGATTTATAAGGTTATCGGGCTGATGTCGGGGAGTTCGCTGGACGGGTTAGACATTGCGTATGTTCAATTGGATGAAGTAAGAGGCAAGTGGGAATATCAGATACTGGCCGCTGAATGCGTCCCATATTCTGAAGAATGGAGGAATAGGCTGACAAACGCAACATCTGCGACTGTGCCCGAGTTTCTTGAACTTGACACCGATTTCGGAAAATATCTTGGGAATTCGGTAAATGCCTTTATTGCGAAACATAGTCTGGACCATAAAGTACATTTCATTGCTTCGCATGGTCACACAGTATATCATAGCCCATCTACAGCAACTACCGGGCAGATAGGTAATGGTGCGGCGATAGCAGCAATCACAGGTCTCCCAGTGATTAACGACCTAAGAGCGACTGATGTGGCCCTGGGCGGACAAGGAGCTCCGATTGTGCCAATTGGCGACCGATTGTTGTTTGGTAATTATAAGTACTTGCTGAATATAGGCGGAATTGCTAATTTGACAATACAGGAAAATAGCGAAAGCGCAGTTGCTTTTGATGTTTGCCCGGCAAATCAGATCCTTAATGAGCTTGCGAGGCGCTCGGGTAAGGAAATGGACGAAAACGGAGCGATAGCGTCAGGGGGCAAGTTGCTTGAAGATCTGTTAACGCAATTGGCTGGACATCCCTATTACGCAAGCAATGCTCCGAAGTCATTGAGCAATGAGATGGCAAAGGCGATTGGAGCAAAGTTAATTCAGAATACAAGTAACAAAGATGCCGATCTTCTAAATACAGCATGTTATCACATTGCTGACCAGGTGTTTGCAGCGATTAACCAAAATGGCGGCACCGAAAAATCAGGACAGATGTTGGTCACAGGTGGGGGAGCGTTCAACACTTTCTTATTGGAGTTGCTACGTGCCAAGTTGAGTCAGAATGGTGTTGAGGTAGTGGTGCCTGAAGCGGACGTTGTGAAGTATAAAGAGGCACTGGTAATGGCACTGATCGGTACGCTAAGGTGGCGGGAGGAAGTGAATGTATTGAGTAGTGTGACGGGAGCTTCACGGGACAGTGTATCGGGTGCATTGTGGCTCGGGTAGTGAGAGATTGAAATGATCGTTTAACAGGTAAGATGTATGCGGTATTTTGTGCTGTTTCTGTCGGTTTTATTACTGGCGTGGGTAGTCCCCGTCAAAGCAGGTTTTGTAATAAAGCCTGTACCTGCCAGCGAGAAGAGTTTATCAACTCTTTCTCAGGGTGTTGCAAAAACCACTACAGTAAAAAGTCCCCTGCGGGTAGCCACACGTAGCTGTTTTAATAGGGTGAGCTGGGTGGGGTATGCAACACTTGTGGCGGCGATTGCCGGATTGTTTGTGCCTGCCATGAGTATCATAGCAATTTTGTTGGGAATAATCGGAATGACCCGTGGATGCAGGGCCGATAGGTTGGCTACAATTGCTATGATTGCCGGAATAGGTGAACTTATCTATTTTTTAGCAACAAATGCGGCGTTGCTTTCTTTATAATTTGCTTACAACTTCTCCTTGTAGCGGAACTTGACCAACTTGTGTGCTTTTGATGCGGTTACGGTTACTGCACAATTAGTATTGTTAGAAAAGGTGTATTCATATTCTTTGCAGTCGGGGTCATTTATTTTTGCTGCATTCTTGAACAAAACTCTCTTTATGTAACCGGTTTTTGTGGCCGGGTTGAATTTGTCGGCGACGCCTGCCGGTAAAAGCGCAGTACATTTTAAAGGACATTCGCCTGCGGGTTCGGGGAATTTCTTTGTTACCTTGAATTCAGGGAAGTATACGGAGCGTTCTTTTACTTTTCCATTTTCTCCGTACGTGAATGTTTCTACGTGAACAATGTCTTTATTATTGTCGTTCATTCGAACTTCTTTGTAAAGTACATTATTCTTGTCGTAGTACATTTTGGTGTAGAACTCAATTTTGTTGTTGAAAAATGAGCTTTCCGTTACAACCGTTTCCCCACTTTTTTTATCAGTCGTATAATCATATTGTTTCCGGTAGAGGCTACCGTTGACTCTGTTATCCCGAAAGTGATGAGTCTTTCTGTTTTTTTCATCAAAGCGCCATTCATTTACTTCCTGAAGTGCCTCGTCTTTATACTCTTCCAACTTCACCTGCTGGCGTTTCTGATTGAAATATCGGACTGTTTTCCATTGTGCTTTGTCTTTGTAGGCTTCCGTCATGACAACTGTGCTGTCTGCAGTAACAAAAGTCTTGTTGCTGTCAATGAGATAAAGTCGCGTACTGTCGGTTGGGACGTAACGATATATGTGCTCATGAATGATGGCAGACGGGGTGTAGGTCTTGAATCCGGCTTTGAAACCGAGCTGAGCCTCTACATCCAATTGCAGGAGTAGCGTAAAGAGTAATATCAGTTCTGACTTACAGGTGCTTGCCATGGCTATCTTTAAAAACTGAATACAATATAAAGAGGTGGAGCCGATTCCAACTATATTAGTTTATAACATGGTGTGGAAACCGTTGGTGCCACGTAATTTTTTGAAGACGAGTGCTATGAAAGAGAACCATCATTAAATTGCGTGGATAAATCTATAAGCCATGTTTAATAATCAGAAAAGAGAAGTTGTATTGTACATTGCTCAAAGTCTTGATGGCTACATCGCTACAGAATCGGGTGGGCTGGAGTGGCTCGATGCGGTGGCCGCAGAAGGAGAAGACTACGGATATAACGAATTTGTAGCCACCGTTGATACGGTGATCATAGGTAGGAAAACCTATGATAAGGTAATGTCCTTTGGTATTGACTTCCCCCACAAGGGGCGTAAGACTTTTGTTTTGTCACGATCATTGAGCGGGAAAACCGAAGACGTTTCATTCTACAATGGAGACGTTTCTACTTTGATAAACGAGATAAGGCAATCGCCGGGTAAGAATATATATGTAGATGGAGGTAGTGAATTGGTGCTGGAGATGCTGAAAAATGATCTTATTGATCGTTTCATTATTTCGATCATACCGGTAATGTTGGGTAGCGGTATCAGACTCTTTCAATCGGGGTTTTCACCGCTGAATATCTCTCTGGTTGATAGCGTCAAATTTCAGTCGGGGCTTGTGCAAATGCATTATCGCAGAAAAAGGTAAGCGATACGTTTTATCTTTGAGTATGAAAAGCTGGGTTTTATGGGCAATGATAGTGGCAGCCATATTGACTGCAGTACTGCGCTATGTGGATAAGCCACCAACCGAACCCAATAACATCGAATTACTTGAGTTAACCAGATCGTTGGCGCCGGTAGCTAAGCTGATTCCGAAAAGTTCTACGATAGGCTGTGATCTCCGAGGCGTAAAGACAGAAGTATTTCTATGGGCCCGTTATTTGCTTGCTCCCCGTTATATACCGTACAAGCCGGATGTGCTACCTGATACGAGTCTGGTTATCTGTCCGGCGGCAGCCAATGACAGCCTGCTTCGGGAATTGACGCTTGGTAAGGTTGTAATATGGTCAGGTGGGGATAGTTTATATCGTTATTTCCTGACCGCAAGAGATAAATGAGGATGCAGAAAGGTAGCATACATATCATATTGGCGGGGGTATCGGCAGGATTCGTTAGTACGATCTATTTCCTGTTATTGATGACGGGGCTGCCGTTCGTTGCTATTGCTGCAATTATTGGCGCCGTCGTATTGTCGGTGGGGTGGGGCGTTTTTAAACACGTCAAAGAGGACGACGGTGTTCAACAACTATCCCGTTTCAACCACGTGATTCTGGGTATCGGAATAGTTTATTTTGTGGTGAATGTGTATCCTTACGGCGAAAAATACGGTGGTTGGGATGCCTGGTCTATTTGGAACTATCATGCCCGTTTTTTGGCCCATCCTGAATATTGGCAAAAGTTGACATGGTATCGTATCTGCCATCCCGATTATCCGATGCTTGTTCCCGGATTTGCCGGCTTTTTCGCTCGCCTGGTCTCTGTGGAAGCACTTGAACTGATCTCATTTGTGTTTAGTTTTACCATTTCGTTGTTTATTCCTGTTCTGATTTTCCTTGAGATTGCTCCCAAAAGTGTTTTTCTGGGAAGTGCTGCATATTTTCTTCTTTTAGGTAATAATTCTTTTTTGGCAGAAGGTGTGTCGCAATATGCCGACACCGCACTGGCTTTTTTCTTTTTGTGCGGGCTGGTTGCTGTTAAGTATGCTAAAGTACATATGAAATATGTGCTTCTTACCGCTTGTAGTTTGGGGTGTTGCCTCTGGACAAAGAACGAGGGAGTGATTCTTGTATGTCTTTTCGTTTTATTCAGCTTCCGAGAAATAGTGTTAAATGGCAGATGGAAGTATTCACTATTGGGGATATCTATTCCTTTGTTGACACTCATTTGGTACAAAACTGCATTCGCGCCGCCCAATGGTATGATCGCAGAGCAGTCGGCTCTTACACTGGCGCACCTAACCGATGGTAACAGGTATACAATGATATGGTACTCATTTGTCAATAATATCAACGATCATTTCAGGTATATCAAGTGGTTCGGGCTTGCTTTTCTGCTCACACTGCTTTTGGGGAGGGGACGGGCCGATAAGCGATTCCTTTTGGTGTTATTATGTTTTGCCGCTTACTTCATGGTCTATGTGATCACAGTTGAGGATCTCAAATGGCACCTGTTCACATCACAGAACCGACTTATGCACCAACTGATGCCCGCTATGCTATATGTGATTTGCGACAATATGTTGAGTGCGCCGCAACGTGAAACTGTTAATGCATCGTAAACGTTGTACCTTTGGTCGGTTTAAAATTGAATTTTAGATAATATATGGAAATGAGGACAGAAGTAGCTTCCCTTGGGGAGTTTGGATTGATCGATCATCTGACAAGAAACAATGAGACCAGGAATGCCGGCACTATCGTGAGTGTGGGTGATGATGCCGCCGTTATTGATCAGTTTGGGCGTCAAAGTGTTATCACCACAGACCTTTTGGTTGAGGGTATTCACTTTGATTTGATGTACACACCATTGAAACATCTTGGTTATAAGGCGGTGGTTGTGAATCTTTCAGACCTGTATGCAATGATGGCTACACCTACACAAATAACGGTAAGCATTGCCATTTCCAATAAAATATCAGTAGAAGCATTGGAGGAATTTTATGAAGGTATCTATGCTGCGTGTGAAAAGTACAACGTAGACCTTATAGGTGGGGATACAACCAGTTCCAAATCGGGATTTGTTATCAGTATCACCGCTATCGGGGAAGTAGCTCCTGACAAGTATGTTAAAAGGTCGGGTGCACAGAAGGGTGATCTGATTTGTGTGACCGGTGATCTTGGTGCAGCATACCTTGGCTTGCAGCTACTTGAACGAGAGAAGAAAATTTTTCTGGAGAATCCCGGCGTTCAACCGGACCTCCAGCAGCAGACTTACCTCATTGGCAGGATACTGAAGCCAGAACCTCAGGCTGAAGTCGTAGAATGGCTGAATGAAAAGGGAATAATGCCTACGTCAATGATCGATGTGAGCGACGGTTTAAGCTCGGAACTATTGCATATATGTAAAAGCAGTGAGGTAGGTTGTGTGATCTATGAAGATAAGATCCCCGTTCATGATGATGCCCGCAACATTGCCATGCAATTTGGTGTTTCTGTCACTACCTGCGCCTTGAGTGGTGGCGAAGATTATGAGCTTCTCTTTACCGTAAGGCAGGAAGATTATGAAACAATATCACGCAATGTAAACATTAGCGTAATAGGGTATGTGACCGAAAAGGAAGAAGGAGCAAGTCTTATCACGAAAAGCGGTAACAAGCATCAGATCACCGCGCAAGGCTGGAACGCATTTGCATAAATATGCCTTGTTTTTTGGTGCAACTATATTTTTTTGTATCTTGGTCTCAAATATTTTCTCATGAAGTTTGGTAAACAAATTTTGTTGACGGTAACCCTGTTTGCGGCCGTAATAGGTGGCAGTTCTGTTTTTACATCGTGTGAAAAAAATGCATGTGATGGTATAACATGTTATAATGGTGGTTCTTGTGGCCATGGAAAGTGTACTTGTCCTGCCGGGTATGAAGATGCCCAATGCGGAACTAAATCAATCACCCGTTATTTAGGTACCTATGCGGGATTTACAACCTGCAATAGCGGAGCAGCTACAATTGACACTGTTATTGTGACTCCTGCAAACCGTGGTATTCTTTCTGTGGATGTTTACTTCAAGAGCATTTACCCCAAAGTACTTGAGGGGTATGTGCGTAGTAATGAGAGCACTTATTCAATTATCATCACCAACAACGACAGTTCAAAAGCAGGTTCTATCGATTACCTGCGTGTATTTGATATCACGCTTCAGTCTGACAAAAGTCTGAAATTGCACCAATACGAACGCGACTATACATTAGCGGTTGATACGGTTCAGAACAGCTGCCAGTTCGTTGGCACCAAGGTTGTTAAGAAGTAATTCACTGATAATATTTCCTGCAGGTACAATTTGGTTGCACGCCGGTTGTATCTGCATTTGTTTATCCGCTAACTTCGTCTCTTCTATTTAAGTCATGTCGATACAAGTTTCAGGTCTAACCAAATTATATGACACACAGAAAGCTGTGGACGGCATATCATTTGAAGTGAAAAAGGGGGAGATCGCAGGTTTTTTGGGCCCTAACGGTGCCGGGAAATCTACGACCATGAAAATGATAACCGGATACCTGCCACCAACTTCCGGTACTGCCACGGTATGTGGGTTTGATGTTGTTGAGAAACCAATGGAGGTTCGCAAAAGGGTAGGGTACCTGCCTGAGGCAAATCCTTTGTATTTTGAAATGTATGTTCGGGAGTATCTCGAGTTTAGCGCAGGGATACACAGGCTCGGAGCTGACAAGGGCAGGCGAATTGAGGAAATGATTGAAATGACGGGTCTGTTGAAGGAAGCTCATAAAAAGATAGGTGCGCTTTCTAAAGGGTATAAGCAGCGTGTGGGGCTCGCTCAAGCCATGTTGCATGACCCCGAGGTACTTATTCTTGACGAGCCGACGTCTGGTTTGGACCCAAACCAGATCGTTGAGATAAGGGATCTGATTAAGCGGATCGGTGCCGACAAGACAGTGTTGCTGTCTACACACATCATGCAAGAGGTTCAGGCAATGTGTAGCCGGGTCATCATCATCAACAACGGGAGAATAGTGGCAGATGACTCGATCGGTCACTTGCAAACTGTAAATACCCGCCAGGATGTTCTTATCATTTCTACCGAAACTGTTGTAGCTGCGGCTGTGATAAACAAACTGAAGATGGCGAAGAAGACTGAGGAGCTTGGAGATAACAAGTGGAAATTGGTAACCGAAGACCCTGAAGCAATGCGGAGAGAGGTGATGCAGTGGGCGTTGGATAATAATATCAATATCAGTGCTATGCAGGCGCAAACTGAAACACTTGAAGATGTGTTCAGAACATTGACAAAAAAGTGATCCTCAAATAGAATAGCCTTGCCGGACTTTGCCTGCGCGAGGGCGAATACAGAACGAAAACTAACCGCGATGATGTCTCCCGAACAGTTCTTTGAACTGATGATGAAAGAACTGGAAATTCATACCGAGATGCAACCCTATTACAAGTTTCTGGGTGACGCCTCATCGTGGCATTTTCGAAGGAATTACTTCCTGGAACGCTTGCGTTACATAGAAAAACACATAGTTAAGGGGAATTCGGGCGGACTCAAGCCTGCTATCTGGGATTGCGGATGTGGATACGGCACCACCTGCCTGTTTCTGGCTATGAACGGGATTGCAACACATGGCACCACGTTGGAGTTTTACTATGATACGGTCGTGAAAAGGAAGGAGTACTGGAGTCGGTATGGTGACACTTCTTTGTTTACTTGTACTTATGAGAATCTCTTTGACAACAAACCTCAGCCTGCTACTTACGATTGGATAATTGTGCAGGATACGTTGCATCACCTGGAGCCAATAAATGATGCATTAACCATCTTCAACGAAAGCCTTAAACCCGGTGGAAGGGTTTTGTCGGTGGAAGAAAACGGAAACAATATTATTCAGCGTATCAAGCTTTATAAATACAGAGGCAACAAGCGCATCATCACCATTTGGGATGAGAAATTGCAGAAGGATATCCTAATTGGTAATGAGAATATACGTAGTCTTGCCGGATGGCGGTCTCTTTTTGAGGGAAATAACTTCAACATCGAAGACGACAGCGTTCAATATGTGCGCTACTTTCTGCCGATGCAATACAAGAATGCCGATCCGGAAAAGCTTTTACAGAAGGAGCGGGATATTCAATCTGAGCCGGGCTTCAGACGAGAATATCTGTTTTTCGGACTCAACTTTATTGCACGGAAAAAGTAATGCGCAGGCGATTCTTACACTATCAGATCAGTGAATCTGAATGATCCTCCGTCAAAAAGACCTTTGTCGCTTAGCTTCAGTGATGGGATAACCAATAGCGCCATGAATGACAACGTCATGAATGGTGCTTTAAGCGGAGTGCCCAGTTCTTTTGCCTTGCCGTCTATTTCAGTGTAGTTCCGTGCCGTTTCCCGTCCATTTTTGTCAGACATAAGGCCCCCTACAGGCAAGGGCATGCAGGAAATGTTACCCTCATCCTGAACCACCGATATCCCTCCTTTTGCATCTATGAGCGCGTTGACGGCAGCGCATATCGTGATGTCATCAACCCCTACGGCGATTATGTTGTGGCAGTCGTGGCCTACAGTCGATGCCATTGCTCCTTTTTTTAGTCCTATGTTCTTTATGAATCCGACTGACACAGGCATATCGGGTTGGTACCTGTTCACAACCACGATTTTAAGTATGTCGTGGTTAGTGTCACTTATCACCTCACCATTAACCACTGTTGCCGGCAATTCTACGCAGTTTGTTATCAACTGCCCTTCAATTGCCTCGATCACACGGATCTGGCAGTCATTTTTGTCGGTTTTTACCACAAAGTCAGAAGGTTTCCGCACATTAGTGTTGAAGTTGTTGATAGTTGGCACAGGCACTTCGCCGAACTGCGCCACACCATTTATTGCTGCCGGTTTGCCATCGATCCATGTCTCAAGGATCTTCAGTCCCGACAGGTTTTCTACGATGACGAAATCTGCTGGATCGCCTTTGCGCAATAAGCCAACGGGTAATTTATAGTGGAGGACCGGATTGACACAAGCGGCTCGTAGCACATCGTACAGATCGTATCCCTTAGCCAATGACCTGGACACCAGGCTATTGATGTGATTCACGACCAGCTCATCGGGATGTTTGTCGTCGCTGCAGAACATAACACGTTCGGGATGTAGCCGAAGCAGTTCGCAGAGTGCTTCATAGTTTTTCGCGGCACTACCTTCGCGAATCAGGATGTGCATCCCCGCCGCGATCTTGTCCAATGCTTCTTCCAGCGAGAAGCACTCGTGGTCGGTAGTTATGCCGGCATTGGCGTATGCAATGGCTGTGTTACCCCTCAGTCCGGGCGCGTGGCCGTCCACTGGTTTGCCTGCTTTGTGCGCAGCGTTTATCTTGGCCATCACTTCAGTGTCGTTGTGCAGCACGCCCGGATAGTTCATCATTTCTGACAGATACCAGATATCCTTATCTGCAAGAAGTTCGGCGACGGCGTCTGCATTAAGCAATGCGCCCGCGGTCTCAAATCCGGTTGCCGGTACGCACGATGGTGCACCGAAGAAGAATTTGAATGGTACCGTTTTACTGTTCTCTATCATGTACCTTACCCCCGGTACACTGCAAACGTTTGCGATCTCGTGCGGGTCTGAAACGGTGGCAACTGTGCCGTGAGTGACGGCCAATGGCGCAAATGCCGACGGGACCAGCATAGAGCTTTCGATATGAATATGTGCGTCCACAAAACCGGGCATAATATATCTGTCGGGTGCCGTGGCGACCTCGTTAATAGTCGAGATCGTTCCGTTTTCAATTTGAATATCAGCAGGGTATATACGTCGGTTGAAAATATCTACAAGTTGTCCAGAGATGACCATATTGATCAGTTTAAGGTGTTAAATCCGCTTCTGCTCATCTGGATCTTCATGTTTATCATGTTGGCCATAAGCATCGCCTTGTTTTTTGCTATATCTGCATACTCGCCCGCATACAGGTTGTCCACTGTTTCATTCCATAGCTGCAGCCAACGGTCGAAGTGAGGTTGGTCTAAATGCATCCTTTTATCGACCTCAATATGACTGTGAACCGGTTGTCCACTGTAACCAGGTGCTGCAAAAATGACCATGTTCCAAAAGTCATACATTACAGGAAGGTGATGGTCCCAATTATTCCCGATGATCTCGTTAAACACCGGGCCAAGAAGGTCATCTTTCCTTGCTCGGTCGTAAAATGTGTCAACGAGTATCTGTATCTCTGTTTTGCCTTTCAGGTCGTCCATATGTCGTTCGAATGAACAGCAAAATTAAACAGTAATTGAACAGCATTAACTGATATTGATGTGAATCAGCTAGTTTTGACATGAATATGTGGGACGCGTACATAAAGGGATTCAAGTCATATCTGCAGCTCGAAAGGTCGATGTCAGAAAACACCGTTGATGCCTACCTGCACGATATAGCGATGTTGCGTGATCACATCGCAACAGAGTTTCCCGGATTGTCCGTTGAGCGGGTAGAAATGCACCACTTACATTCACTATTGAAGTGGATCACAGAAATGGAGTTGTCGGTAGCCACCCAGGCAAGGGTGCTCAGCGGTATCAAATCATTTTTTGGATACCTGGTGTTGGAGGACGTGATCAGGAAAGACCCTACTGAACTGCTCGAAGCACCAAAGCTGAAACGAACATTACCCAGTGTGTTATCGGTAAACGAAATGGGACGATTATTTTCCGCGATCGACCATAGCACGCCGGAAGGTCAGCGAAACAGAGCTATGCTGGAGGTGATGTACAGTTGTGGACTTCGGGTAAGTGAATTAATAACGTTGAAACTGTCAGGTTTGTTTCTTGATGTTGGTTTTGTGAAAGTGATTGGTAAGGGTAATAAAGAACGCCTCGTGCCTATCGGTAACGAAGCGTCGAAACAAGTTTCTCTATACAGAGAGCATGTGAGGATTCATGTGCCGGTGAAGCAGGGGCAGGAGGATTTTGTGTTTCTGAACAGGCGAGGCTCGTCATTGTCGCGTGTTATGGTATTCCTGTTTCTGAAAGATCTGGCAAAAAAAGCCGGGATCACTACTAATATCCATCCGCACACGCTGCGCCACTCATTTGCGACACACCTGGTGGAGGGTGGGGCGGACCTGCGCGCAGTACAGGAGATGATGGGGCACAGAAGTATAACCACAACAGAGATTTACACCCATTTGGATAGGGCATACCTTCGTTCTACACTGGAAAAATACCATCCCCGGTATCGTTGAATCAAAGGTCCTTCAGCATCCACAGGTCACAACCGAAATGTCCGGAATTACCCAATGGGTTATCAAGATATCTGAAGCCGCAATTTTCGTAAAGCCCTACGGCCATCTTTAGTTCGGGTAATGTTTCGAGATACACCTGTTTGTAACCCAGCTGCCCTGCTACGTCGAAACAGTTTTCAATAAGTGCCCTGCCAAGACCTCGTCCGCGTACATAGGGCATTATATACAGTTTCACGATCTCCGTGCATCCATCGGGCAGGCCGACGGTGGGATAGATGCCCGCGCCACCGCATATTTTTCCGTCTACTTCCAAAATGAAGTAGGCAGAATCTTTCGCTTTGAATAATGCAAAAAGGTTGTCAGTAGTAGGGTCGAAGTAAACGGTGCCCGGTTTGTTTGCGCCAAACTCTGTCAGTACTGACCTGATGATGGCAGCCATGGTCTCATTATCGGTCACTACAATCGGACGGATCAATACTTCACTCATAGCTCCTTTGGTTTCACTCTGTCGGCCTCTTTAATGTTGTAAACGCTATTCACCTGAGTAAGGCAAGTTACCGTAAGGTCGTTAATGCAGACGTGTGGCGGAAGGGTGGCGCAATACCACGCGATATCCGCAATGTCCTCAGCCTGCAGTGCATTAACGCCGGCATACATATTCCTGGCGCGTTCTTCGTCTCCTTTAAAACGTACCAGTGAGAATTCTGTCTCAGCCATACCCGGATTGATAGCAGTAACTTTTATGCCATACGGAAGCATATCAATCCTGGTGGCCTGACTCAGGGCGTCAACTGCATATTTGGTGGCACAATAAACGTTGCCATTTTTGTATACGCCCTTGCCTGCAGTAGAACCTATATTGATGATGTGCCCACTTGCTTGTTCGCGCATCATTGGTAGCACTTGTCGGGTCATATAGAGCAGTCCTTTCACATTGGTGTCTATCATCGTTTCCCAGTCATCCAGACTGCCTTCATCGATAGTTGATAGTCCGGCAGCAAGACCCGCATTATTTACAAGGATATCTATCCTTGTTACGTGTTTTTTCAACTCGTTCATAGCCGCGTCTACCTGCGCGTTGTCTCTTACGTCGAAACAGGCCGTGAAAACAGTGGTCCCGTATCTTGTTTCGAGTTCACTTTTGACAGCTGCAAGCCTGTCGGCGCGACGGCCGGTGATACATACTCTGTACCCGCCTTGCGCGAACTTTTCTGCTATCGCTTTTCCAAAACCGGAAGTTGCACCTGTGATAAGTATTGTTCTGCTCATTGTTTTGTTGTTTCTTCTGTAAAGATAGTCTGTTCAGATTCCCGATGAAAGTATCTGTGTCAAGCGGCATATTTTCGTATTGCCTGCACATCGGTTTGCGCTTGTTTCATCTGTACTGTTACATTCATAAACTGTTGTTCCAGCAGTTCGGCACGTGTGCGGATATTGGCTTTAAGGAAATTCAGATGTTGATATTCTCTTCTTATGGCAGATTCGAGTTTCAGCCGTAGCTGGGCCATTTCCTCATTTACCTTTTGCATGCCCGCGTTGAGGCTCAATTGATCGGGGATATAGACGAAATCGGCTGACATCTGGCGACGCCAGGACATCAGTATCTGTTCCATAGCAGGTCCTATTCCCGAAACTTTGGTTGCGGGTAGGTTGGCAATGTGCGCCGCATGACGAATGCCGGCATTATACAAAGCCCTTTTTTTGGCAGGACCGATGGACGGGATCTGATGATCTTCTATGTCGAACCTGCGCAGGTAATCGTTTAGTTGTTCATTGTACAACGCTTCTTCCATTGACTTGCGCTTCCTGTCCAGTTCCTCGGGTAGGCGGCGAAACTGAAAGATTAATTTATTCAACGATTCAAGCCCGTGTTGATAAGCAACCATATCTGCCGGAGCGTTGTATTCCCGCAGTACTTGCTGCAGCTTCTTTTGGAGGGACTGAAATCGTTCGTTTCTGGACACAACCTCGGCCTTTATTCTGTTTGCCCATACCGACCCACGCAATACATACACTACCAGAAATCCGGCCAATAAAACGGAGTATGGTGAAACGGTAAGAAGCGCTATGCCTGCTATACCCAGGCTGACACTCAGATATGTTCTGATCTTCACAGCCTTTATTACGCGGGCCGGAACGGGAGTGGGCGGCAAGTGAGCGGGTACACTCTCGGGCGAAAGCTGTTTTAAAGTGATGGGCTCTGGCCTGAACCCGTTCACAAATTGTTCAATGTCTCCAAGCACCATATTGGCTTGCAGGTAGCTGTCGTCCAGAAAATACATGATGCCGCGGTGTTTTCTGAACCAACACCAGGGGCATTCTGCCATTTGTGCCGGGTAAGTGTGCAATTCAGATACCGTACATGTGTGCATGGATTTTAGTAACGCATCAAGCGCCGGGATCCACTCAACAGCATTGGGGCGTTCATCTGTTTCAAATGCCTGGTGAAACAACTTTACGACATCTTCAGGCAGATCTGAAATACTGATACTATCGGGTGGTGGGGTAAGTTTCTTTTTGGCGTTGGTGAGCGAATAGGCGAATTGACGTTGCCTGATGGCTGTTTCTTCGTCTATATCCGCATTGCCCTTGTGCCTGCCTGCGAACGGGTGTCGTCCTAAGAAAAGCAGTTGGAAAAGCAGCACTGCCAGAGAAAAGTTGTCTGTATTCGCCGTTCTGATGACATTCTCAAATGTCGCGCGTTTCAATAACTCGGGTGGGGTATAGCGGGGAACGCCCACTTCACAAAAGAAGTAACGGCCTTCGGCATGCACCTGAAAAGAATCACAGTCAATAAAAGCCACCATACCTGCTTTGTTCATCAGTATATTCCCTTCATTAACATCCCCCACAACTAGTCCGGCTTCATGGAGCTTGTGAAAGGCCGTGGAAACATTTCGCGCTACATGTACCAGGAAATTATAGCCTCTATCCTGAAACATTTTTTTTCTGTCCATGGGGCTAAACACATGATGGAGCGGTAGATAACCTTGCAGCTTGCGCATCACGAATCCGACGACAGTCCCATTGGTATCGCTTACAAGATCTACCGGCCAGGCGGCATATGTTTCGATCTCTTTCGAGCGCATGGCCACCATTTGCCGTAATTTCTGTTGCCTGTTATCGGCAGGCGGCTCATTATATACTTTTAGCACCAGGTCTCCGTGCGATGCAAGCTCGAAAACACATCCTTCCCCTCCGCGACCGATCTCCCGCGATGTGATGTATTGCTCATTATGTTGTCCGTAGTAGGTCATCGGGGGCAATAGGCGGCAAGAAATAAGGTCTTATCGTCGTCGGTGCGCTCATTTATAATTTCCGACTGAAGATATTCAGCCAGTTTATGGTTCAGAACGGCTTCTTTGTCTGGTGTATCAGCAGCTAAAACAGATGGAAATAAACCCGCAAAGAACGGGGTGTGGCCTGTTCTTAACTCGTTATTGAGTGCCAGCATTTGTAAACCATCCGTAAAGATCGCGATCTGCGTTTGTCGGGAGTCACTAATTGCTATTCTGAGGTTCGTTAGTTCAGGGTCATCAATCAAAAAGTTGGTTGTGTTCAGGTATTCGCCGTTGTCCGGCCACCATACCGGTAAATAGTCTCCCCCGGTATCTTGTCGTACTATGGCACCATCTCCGATCTGAAAAAAAGCCGCAAAGTCAGGCAGCAATACAGCACCCAGAAGGGTACAGGCATATTCTGTGATGTCAGTTTCACTTTCGTGTGCAATGGTCACCAACTCGTGATAAACAGTGACAGCTGCGGAATGGATCAGGCCTTCTGTTAAAGGAGTTCCCCCGGTTATCTGTTCTGAAAGTAGCGCTACCATTCGGTTAGCAACGGTCTCTGCCGCCACAGCGCCATATTCTGCACTTCCTGCTCCGTCGCAAACACATACGATCAATGTATCGTTTGGTTGTATAGTAGCAATGGTCTTGTAGTGTACGACGTCGTCACAGGCACGCCCGGACGACATATGCGAAGTCCCCACTACACTGCGGCCAATACAGTTCCACCTCATAATTCAGACCAGCCGCTGGGCGGCAGCAGATTTATAGTTGCTCCGGGTGTCTTTGCTGATACCATTTTCATCGACGCCGACAACCAGATGAAGAATTCTCGGAACATAAGGCCTTTTAGCTTCAAAGGAGACCTGACTGAGATCTGTTTGAGTATATCCATGTTTGCCCCTTCCACGCCAATCGCAAAGAAAGCAAATGATTTGGCCGCCTCACCCGCATGCACAGCGGCAGCGGCACGGCTCCATTCATCGGTAGGTGCACCATCAGTTATGAGAATGATCCACGGCTTGTAGTAAGCGATGCCATTTTCCTTGTATTCTTTTTTTCGGCGGGTAACCATTTCTATGCCCGTGCGAATGGCATCTCCCATCGGCGTATCTCCGGTTGGCTCCAGTTCGCGGGGGAAGAAATTCGGGACTGTATGAAATTCAGATTCAACCGTTACAGGGCCAAAAGTGACAACAGCAACTTCTACGCGTTTTCTGGCCAGCGGATCGCTTAATAGTTCATCTTTAAACGTTCTTACCCCTTCATTCAATTGCATGAGTGGCATTCCACTCATTGAGCCCGACGTATCCAGTAACAGCACACACGGACAACGCGGCTCGGGGTTATCGGCAAAATTATCGCTGCCGAAGGGGATCTGTTCAAATGAAATATACTCGTCCATACTCAAAGTTAATTTTTTCTGTGGACGCGCACAAAATGTGATTCCCGGATCGACCGCACATTTTCGCGGCAAACATTTCAGTCAAACGTCCTACACACGCCTTGTTATTCTGTACCTTTGTAGTCTGTTAATGCTGTGTCAATCATTAGCAATGTCATCAGCTGTTTGGTGTAAACTTTTGCTCCTGAGCCGATTCTGATAATGTAATGGTTAACCAGATGTGGTATAATTTTTTCAACATTCAAAGCTTATTTTATGTCAAAACTATCATTTGCAGGAATCCTGCTCACAGTGCTTTTTTCTTCATGCGGGGATGCGGCGAACACCGCCTCAACTGAGTTGCCGGGTGCGCCAATGGCTCCGACCGAGGCTCCGAAGTACACAAAGGGCGCTAAAATGGATCCTATCTGCGAAATGGAGTGGGATAATGCCTGGGTAGAATTTACTGTTTATCAGGGTGACACGATACGTTTCTGCAGTGAGAACTGCAAAACAGCTTTCCTTGCGCGCCCTGAGAAATACGTGAAATAGATTCACTAATCGGCATGCCCGCTCAGGCATGCCGATTAGTCTTTTTGGCTTTTTTTTCCTGCACGGAGGTTAAGCATCTCCACAAGAACGGAAAATGCCATTGCAAAGTAAATGTATCCTTTAGGGATGCCGCTTTCAAAACCTTCTGCGATCAGCGAGACACCGATCAGTAAGAGAAAGGAGAGTGCAAGCATCTTTACGGTAGGGTGTTTATTTACAAATTTTGCAACGCTGCCTGAAGCGAACAACATTATTCCCACAGATATCACTACCGCAGCGATCATTACCTCCACGTGACTCGCCATACCTACAGCTGTAATTACTGAGTCAAGAGAAAATACGATGTCCAGTATCAATATTTGTGTGATGACATTAGCAAAAGACTGTGCTTTGGCTTTTTTGTCATGATGTTCGTCTCCTTCCAGTTTTTCGTGGATCTCGGAAGTGCTTTTATAGATCAGGAACAGGCCGCCGATAATCAATATGAGGTCTCTGCCGGAAATATCAAGTGTTTCAAGCATCTTCTCACTTTCAACGCCCACCATTGCGCCAATATTGAATAAAGAGCCTTTCAGGCGCATTACCCAGTTGATGGACAAAAGCAGCAAAATGCGGGTGAACATGGCCAATCCCATACCTACCTTACGGGCCTTTTCCTGCTGGTGATGCGGTAGTTTTCCCGTAAGTATTGAGATAAAGACAATATTGTCTATGCCGAGTACTATTTCAAGGACAGTAAGTGTGATCAAGGAAATCCATATTTCAGGATTAGTTAGCCATGCCATTCGTGCAGATTTGTTTTGTAATGAACTATGCAAACATACATAACCCGTGGAAACTAACCATAAATGCATCTGTGGATATCATAATGCCGGTATCTTTACAATATGCTAAATATAGGTGAGGCATTTTATCAGCTAAAGGCGAAGTTGATCGTATTGTATGACGAGAGAGAAGCTGCAGCTATTGCTCATGAGGTGCTGGAGCACATCACCGGGATGGGCAAAACAGACCGATTGGTAAGAAAAGACAAACTTTTCTCTGACGATCAGGAGCAGTTTTTTTACACGGCTATTCAAGAGTTAGTGGCAGGAAAGCCATTGCAGTATGTCACAAACTCAGCCTGGTTTCTCGGGAACAAATACTATGTTGACCCGGCGGTCCTCATCCCTCGACCCGAGACCGAGGAACTTGTACTTTGGGTGGTTGAATACGCATTACGCACCGCAGACAAAGGAGAAAGTTTAAAAATCCTTGAGATAGGTACAGGGTCGGGTTGTATCCCCATATCTTTGAAAGAAAAGCTACCGAGGGCGTCTATTACGTCTTGCGATGTAAGTGCCGCGGCGTTGCAGGTTGCGCGGAAAAATGCCGATTTGATAGGTGTTAATGTCGATTTTGTTCAATTGGATTTCTTGAATAAAACAACCTGGAATAACCTTGCGAGTTATGACATAATTGTGTCGAACCCGCCCTACATTCCCCTCAGCGAACGGGAACGTTTACATATAAATGTGCGTGAATACGAACCGGCTACAGCTCTTTTCGTTCCACATGACGATGCATTGGTCTTTTACGACGCGATAGCGACATTCGCCAAGGCACATTTAAGATCAGGCGGTTCCATGTTTTTCGAGATCGACAACGGGCATGCTATTGAGACAAGAGATCTTTTTATGGATCATGGTTTTAAGACCGTGGAATTGCGAAGGGACATGTTTGGTAACGATAGAATGCTCTTCGTTGCAGGTAATTAGTACTTTTAGGACTGCTGCGATAAATGAAAGAGCAAACACGGAAATATCTGCCTTTTATAGTTACATCTGCCTGTATGTGGGCAGTACTGGTGTTGATATTTCCATATTATAAATTTTACGTTGACCCTGATGCTACCGCATATCTAACCATTTCAGCGCGTTATGCTGTTGGTGACATCAGCCGAGCAGTGAATGGGCTGTGGGGGCCGTGGGCTTGTTGGCTCACTGCTATTTTGATAAAAGGTGGGCTTGCCGCAATTCCTGCTGCCATTTTTGTGAATGCTTTAGGGGGCGCCGGATTCCATTTCGTTTCACACTCTTTGTTTCTGCGGTTTCATATAGATCGGCGGACACAGTGGCTACTGAATGCCGTTTTCGCCACGTTTATAGTGTTTGCTACTTTCTGGCAAACGTTCGATGATCTTTGGCAGTGTTTCTTCCTGACTGCAGTATTGCGTATACTGCTCATAACGGATTTTACCGTCAAACCGCGTTTATGGGTGTTGGCTGGTTCAGTAGGGGCGTTTTCATATTTTGCCAAGGCTTATTCTATCCCGTTTTTTGCGCTCAGCACCACTGCCTGCGTCTATGTGCTGACAAAAGGCCATTTGAAACAGACTTTTAAGGTCATGGTTGTTTCAGGTGGTGTCATGTTACTTTGTTCGTTCCCGTGGATGGCAGCATTGTATTCAAAGTACGGTATCTGGACCACATCTACAGCAGGCGGATTGAATATGTCATGGTACCTTGTAGGTCACCCTGAATGGAAAGATAGCATTGATATTCTTTTGCCACCTGTGTATCCGAACAGTACCTATTACTGGGAGGATCCTTATGTCGTTAACGGGCACCTTTCTCATTTCTGGGATTCCTGGTATCTCGCTTTTCGTCTGGTGCTCAGGATTGGTTACAATGTGCTTTCATTTGTTGTTTGTCTGCTCGAATTGTCGGTTTTTTTTCCTGTGGTGTGGGTCTATGTTTTGGGGCGTTTATTACTGCAAAAGAAGTATGGTAGCCTTATGCCGAATGAGAAGATCATTTATTTAACATTCCTTCTTTTGCCGGCCGGTTACATAATGGTACATCTGGAATCGAGGTATTTATGGTATATGGTTCCGATAGGGATGATCGCTGGTGTACATTTGATCGAAGGACGGTATAAAAGTAATGAGCAACAAGTCCGATTTCTCGTAATTCTTTGGGCGCTGAGTTTTGTTGTTTTTCCCGTTCTGAGTTTGAAGAAACTGTACAATGAAGGAGAGAGAGAGTACAGATTTGCGCAAAAGCTCATTTCGGCAGGGCTGACAGAAGTTAGCTTCGTCAGTAATTTACATCCACGTTTATTGTCCAAGATTGCTTTTTTTTCTCGAAATAGCTTTTATGTGATCAACAAACAAAAGGTCGATACGGGAGTCGTTGATCTTTCTAAAATGAAACTGGAAAATACAGATGTTCTTGAGAAGGAATTAGTGCGGTATAGGGTGGGGTACTACCTGCACGCCGATAAAACCAGCGGGAAATTGATGAACCCGGGATTTTACGACTTGTTTTACGAGAATTTGAGGGATAGCACCGATGTGATTAATCTGCCGGTAGTTTTAGAGGATGCAGAAAGCGGCATAAAAGTATTCCGTGTAATCAGGGATTCGCTTGAGATCAACGCAAGCCAACCTGCTCCATGAATCTATCTACCTCACCCTTGAATAGTTCAGTCCGGCGTATTGTAAAATAGCTCCCCACTACATTTTCGGGCAAGTGTAATCTGACGTGCCCTGGATAATCATGAGCCAGCTTCCGAAGGTCATCAGCGGTCATTGGGAATCGTAGCGTCACACCGTGCACGTCCGACTCCTTCCAAATAGCACCGCAGCCCCGGCAGCTTTTTTCATATTTGGTATTGTATAGCTTTACCGTGTCGCCACATTCCATTTCAATCTCCAGCATCGCATTTTTTGCTACGATGAACTTAACACCTCCCACCGAGACTTTGAGATCCAGGAAATATTCACCGCCCGAAAAGCCAAACCTGTAAAAGCAACAGAAATGATTCTTTACTGAAGGCCTCGAGAGGTTTTGCCAATCTGTGAAAATGGTATCGTTTATGTCATTAACCCCAATGGCTTCATTCAGATTGAGGCTGACTACGCTTAATTTCGTGGCGCTCTTACCGAACACTGGCTGTGCAACTACAACGCTAGCCAGCAATGCGAGACCCAGTACCGTTGGTTTGGAGAAAATCACTTCCAGATATTGCGATTGTTGAAATTGCGCCTGTACCACCTGCGGTGATATTGGTTGTAATGTTCAGTTTGTGTGTCGCCATTCTTATCAACATAGGTTGAATACCACCTGCGTCGGGGAGCACAACTGAAAATTACAATTGTAACTACCGTAATGGCCAGTAAAACCAGAAAAGTCCGCTTTGTATTCATAGCTGTGAAGTTGTGATCAACGGGTAAAATCCGGTGTAAACATACAAAAAAAAAGCCCTTGTTGTTATTGCAGCACAAAATATCCGCTCTGCCCGCTTCCGATAAGTCTGGTCAAGGCTATGGCTTACTATTTATGGTGTTTGCTTTTTTTCTTCGTCGGGTGTACATCTTCTGAGGTACTCTCATCATTTTTCTGCCCTTGGCTATTTTCGTTTTGGAAAAGATTCCTGATTATTGGGATGTTCTTATCGGCTCCGTTTTTATGAAGTGCCATTACGATCAAAAACAACAGAATGATTCCCAATAAAGGGAAAACGACAAATTTCCTGATCCTTTTGAACATCAGCGATCGCCTGTTCCTTATTATTTCGTCCTGATCAAGATAGCCACGGGTTTCTATCGTGCGGATAATCACTTTATTCTTTGCCCTGGTTTCTTTTTGCCATTCATCATATTTCTCTAACGAACCTTGTCTGCGAAGAATCTTCCCTTTTTCTGTCAAAAAGGTTACACCTCCCTCACGCTCGGCAATGTAGTCGTTTGCTTTCAGGTAGTCTATTATGTTCTTCACCGTATGGCTCTGAAGGGCTCTGAATGCACGCTCGTCTATGCCCTGTTCAGCCATTATTTGTTCCCGCTCGTCTCCTATGAAGTTTCGCAGAGCTATTTGCACACCTTTCGAGTCATTTAGTGTGTAGGTTGGTATAACTCTGTTCAACAACGCTCTTTCAA
>JACSRV010000189.1 GCA_014879545.1 Chitinophagaceae bacterium
TTGCTAACAGGCTTCAAAAATGTGGCACACAAGGCGTCAAAAGACGGGTATTTGCAGTCCGATCGCGTGATGCGCGGCGGTATGTTGCTCGCGTGCCACCACGGCCTTACAGAACCTCAGATCGCGCACGTTATGGAAAGCGTTACTGAGTTCATGAAAAACATTTAACCTGATGTTTGAAATTATATTACTGACATATCTTTCTTTCAGAAACAGCGTTAGGGCCCGCATAAAGGGTCTTAACGTCTGGTTCTGGGGAGTTGTCACCGCTGTTTCGTTCATTTCCGCGCTTTGTGTTGGTTGTATGGTAGTTGTTTTCAACTTCCTTGCCGATACCGTTAACATCAATGACCTGTCATCTACCGACCTTGAAGTAAGGTCGAAAGTCACTAAACAACTTGTTGAAGCGCTGAACGCCAATCCATTGCATGTACTTACTATCGAGCTTTTCGGAATTGGTGGATACCTTTTGATCAGGTACATTCTGGAAAAAAAGCCCAATAAGAAAGAGCCGGAGATTCACTGGATGGATCGCCTTGGCGAGAACAGATGACCTCATGAGGGCCTACCATCCCAACAGACCCTTCAACTTTGCCATTCCCGTCTTACTCACAGTAACTTTTGCACCACACTGCAGCAACGCGATGTGACTCTCTTTTTCATAGGGTTCTATCCGTAACAGCTGCGACACAGGGATCAGGTAAGAACGATGTACCCGCACAAACTGCTGCGGATCCAGCGTCTGCTCCAAATGGGCCAATGTACTCTTCTTCAGATATGTTCCTCCCTTGGTAACAATACGTACGTAGTCGTCGTCTGCTTCAAGATAGTGGATCTCATTTGCAGGAATGATACGTATCAGACCATTGTCCTTTACGACAATACGGTGCTGATAGCCCTCATATACATTATTCTCAAGTATCGGAGAAAGATCAGGTGCTACTTTGGTAGGTACACTACCTTTCCATTTTTCTATTGCTTTCGAAAACCTTTCTTTTACCACCGGCTTCAGCAGATAGTCAATCGCATGAGCCTCAAACGCTTTCAACGCAAACTCATCAAAAGCCGTAGTAAAGATCACAGACGGACGATTGTCAATCAATTCAAGCATTTCAAACCCATTAAGACGGGGCATCTGAATATCCAGAAACACTAGATCGGGTTTATACTCCTGTATGGCTTTGAACCCCTCAAAACCATCGGCACATTCGGCCACTACTTCCATGTCGGGATACGCAGCCAGGTAAGAACGTATCAATTGGCGGGCAAGCGGTTCATCATCGATCAGGATTACTTTGTACATGTTGCTGTGGTATTTTCAGTGTGGTAGTAAATGTAGTATTGTCTTTTTGGGTATCCAACAGGTCTGTGCGCCCATACACAAGATACAACCTTCGTCTGATGCCGGAAAGCCCGAAACCAGTGCCTCTGGGCGGCTGCATATCCGGGTCATACGGATTCACAACCGTGAGAATCAGCATACCTGCCTCTAATGCCATACTGATATCTATCTGAACTTTCCCTGTCTTACCGTAAAGCCCGAATTTGATGGCATTCTCCAGTATGGGCTGGAGCAGGAATGGAGGAATTGTAGCATGCTCAGTGTTCTCGTGCGTAAAATTCACAACCAGTCTATCTCCGAATCTGACGGATTCTATGTCCAGGTATGACTGTATATAAGTCAGTTCTTCTGAGATCGGAATAGTATCGTCAGATTCTCTTTTCACTGAACTGCGTAAAAATTCAGACAGCTTACCCACCATACTCTGCGCCCTTTCGGGAGAAATAAGGATCAGCGCGTTGATAGAATTGAGACTATTATACAAAAAGTGAGGTTGTAATTGCTGCCTGAGTTTGAACAACTCAGCATCACGCAACAATGCCGCAGCATCTGTCTGTTGCTGAAATCGGGCATCAAGTGCTGCCATATTTTTTCGAAACGCACTAATGGTCGCTGCCCAGGTTGAGAATATCCAAACTACAAGGAACCTTACGGGTAGCGTCTGTAACAACCAGTCAGTATAATAACGCGTTGCGGGAGTGCTCACCCACCACTTTATGGCCTCATATTCTGCAGCAACGGTAGCCGCACTCATAAACAGACCGATAAAAAGCGCATAAAGTGTCACAGCCGCTGTTGTGGGATAGGCGCGTATCAGCATAACAATGCCCCAGATAGAAACTGAGATCACCAGAGTACTGATGATGCCATCCGCAAGCACCAATTCCCACCCAAACCCGAAGACATTGTGTAGAATAAACAGGTGCGCGGCAAGCACGATCAGCATCAATCCGATTATGACCCAGTGAATATTTTTCCTAAGCGTCCGCACGATCATCAAATGTAGCCGAAATCACGAAAAAGCAAACACAAATAGAAGGACACAGCCATTATTTAATTATCCCAACATTTTGCTGCATTCACAACCATTCGCCCATTTCCTGCATTAATATTAATAAGGTAGGCCTTTGGATAGCAAAAATTCGCTTTTTTCGTTTTCACCTAATGCAAAAACTGCTCATACCCAACGCGACCGATAACACCCTAAACCTGAAAAATTTGAGACGAACAAATAAATATTAGCTATTATTGTAAACAGAAAAATAAAAAACAAGATGAAAAAGATAATGCTCAGCCTGTTGTGCCTCACCGTTTGGACAGCAGCGGTTCACGCACAAGACAAATCAAAACCAATACCCCCTACCCCACCGCCACCTCCTGCTCAGGCAAGTGTTGATCCTGATGCCGGTAAATTCAAGTTCAAAGAAGAGACCCACGACTACGGCGATGTTCCTGAAGGTCCCAAGGCAGAATGTGACTTCGAATTTAAAAATGTAGGTAAAAAGCCAATTGTGATCAGTGAAGCACACGGCTCGTGCGGGTGCACAGTACCTGAATGGCCAAAAGAACCAATATTACCGGGCAAAAAAGGAAAGATCCATGTGATCTATAACACAGAACACCGCCCCGGACCAATATCTAAAGATGTGACCATTAATTCAAATGCCCAACAGTCACCAATGGTATTGCACATTAAGGGAAATGTGAAACCAAAGCCTGCCGAGACTACACCTGCAGCTCACTAATTTTCATAGATACCAAATGGCCTCCTGCATCTGCGGGAGGCCATTTATATTATGCCGATGCCGGAATTGTCATCGAACAAAATGCCACTTAAAATGTTTTCACTAGTGCCGCAACAATGGCGGCCATCTTAGGAGCCGCAGCGTTTGCAGCTTCCAACACTTCCTCGTGCGTAATAGTAACAGGAACATCACTGATACCGATGTCAGTGATCACACTCATCGCAAACACTCGCATTCCACCATGACGAGCCACAATCACTTCCGGCACAGTGCTCATTCCAACCGCATCACCACCTATCACGTGCAACCAACGATATTCTGCCGGCGTTTCAAAAGTGGGCCCCTGAAGTCCGACATATACACCTGTTTTAACGTCAACACCGAGCTCAGCGGCGATGCCTGTGGCCTTGTCGATAAGTGAAATATCATAAGGTTGGCTCATATCAGGGAATCTCGTTCCGAGGCGCTCGTCATTGGCACCGCGTAAAGGATGTTCAGGAAACAAATTGATGTGATCATTGATGATCATAAGGTCGCCAATCACAAAACTCTTATTCATCCCTCCGGCAGCATTAGAAACAACCAGCGTATCTACGCCTATGGCTTTCATTACACGGATAGGGAATGTTACCATTTCCATGCTATATCCTTCATAATAATGAAATCGACCCGACATCAACACAACATCAGTTGTCCCGATTTTCCCAAAGACTAACTCTCCACCATGCCCCTTAACCGTCGACACAGGAAAATTTGGTATCTCCGAATATGGTATCACTGTTGCGCCTTCAATTATGTCGGTAAGCCCTCCAAGACCACTGCCCAGTACAATGCCTGCTACCGGTTTATTAGTTATCCGTGAGTTGATAAAAGCTGCCGTTTCTTCGATCTTTTCAAAAAGACTCTTCATGATTTTTGATTGTTCGCGCAAATGTAGGAAATCACTTTAAACGCGGTTTTATATTTTATCGCCAGACCTCACTTCAATTCAATATATCCTTCAGGCGCCGCATAATCGCTCATCGCTCTTATCTCGCTCCGAACCCTGTCGCGCCATTGCGCATTTACTTCCAGAATAGATTGATTCTTCCCTGTCAACTTGATGGTCTGTCGGTCAAATTCAAACTGTAGATCATTCAATTGCTGATAATACTGCTCAAATCCGGGCGAGATCTGGTTTGTGAGGTCAGCGCCCGCTTCATCAACAAAATTATGTTTCAGCGTCTCCGCAAGCAGCTTTCTCATCTTGCGGGCGTATAATTCAAAAATATCAAAATGTATCTGCTCGTGCGCCAGTATGTCATTTGACCTCACCAGCATCCACGACTCGTTTTTACTGAAAAGCGCTGAAATATTGTAATACCAGGTCGATTCGTTGACCTGATAGATCACCGGCTGTATGTTAACTACTGACGCAGCCGGAGAATCAATAACGACCGAGAATGCGAACCCTGAATCAAAAAAAGCTTCCGAAACATTTGCTGTGTTTCCTCCGTCTCCCGCAATATATTGTTCTACACTGCTATACCATGTGGTGTCTTCCACATCCGTAATTCCTGATGTCCTTTCAGAGAGCATTTTGTAGAAGACCCGGTAATCGGGGTAAACCGCCTTCGGATCAACTGAGTCTTTGGCAGAAAAGAACTTATTGGCTGTTCCCTTATTGTACCGAAAATCGTCGTAGTCAAGCCGATTACCATCGCTCCAAACTGTGTAGAACGTCCCGTCAAGTTCCCGTCGGTTCTCTGAAGGAACGAACACCCGAATTTTAACCTGCACTTCCTCCGGTTTTCTTTCAGGCTTTGTTGGTGGCACTACGTTCTTTCTCCGCGCGGCTTTCGGCTCCAGTCCCCTCATACGACCAATGCGCACCTGTGCCGATGCGTCTTGCCATAACAGGCAACACATTATACCCGTAAGTATTCTGAGCACGACCACTCCCATGCTATATCAAAGCACACAAAACATGCGCAACAAAATAAAGGTACAGGTTAGAAATCTGGATTGCTATGACAAAATTCAGATTTATCTGCGTTTGTCAGTAAATTTAATACTGCCTTGTGGCTTTTCCCACCTCTGCAAGGTATCCATCTGCTTTTTCAGATTCCGCTCCCACATCAACTGCATATTAGGGAGCTTACCACCATGGGTTTCTTTGTCATACAGCACGTGGTATTTTGCATGATCATAATAAAGCTCATTCAGCTTTATCTTTACCATATTATAACTTTCATTATCCAAACGAGTAACGCTTAACCATCGACGCATACGACGAGCATATATCTCACCGATATCAAAGTGAAGGCGCTCGTGACTAAGACGGGTAGAATCATATATCCACGACAGGTATCTAAAGAAAACAGCATTGATATCATAGGAAAACGCTGTATCATCCTTCCTGAATTCCGGAACATTCATTTTGATGTCCAACAAAGAACTTGCCTTATTGATGTACTCCCCTTTGAGTTGAGCGGAATCAATGGGGTGCTTAAAGTCTTTTAAAGTCAGTGGACTGAGCAGCGACCAAACCTTGATACTGTCGATCTTTGGCTGGGCAAAGGCAGAATATGTAGAGAACAGGAAAGCTGCACAAAAAAAAGGTAGCATGATGATACGGGTGGCACAAGGGGTAAAATTCATTGTATATTCGATGAGGAACGCAAAACTAATTATTATTATCCTTTTAG
>JACSRV010000137.1 GCA_014879545.1 Chitinophagaceae bacterium
CAATAAAAGCAGGCTCCTTCCGGAGCCTGCTTTATTTATCGCAACCATTACACCTCTACAAAAACATCCGAGAGACTTCTTTCCTTTATCCGATGTTCGGTAAGACTATCGGGAAAGACCGCCAAAGACACTCCCGGCGCACGCCACCAATCACTCTCTATTAATTTCGAGAAGTGAATAGTACCTGTAATATGGCATCGGTGCTCGGTACTCACCCACTCTTCTACCCGCTCAAACTGCTCGTGGGGAACGTGCAACAGGCTTTTGAAACTCACACAAACACGCAAACAGAAATCACGGCTCAGCTGCACTTCGTCTGCCTGTTGCAGCTTCTTGTACTCATACCTATAATTATACCTGAGCGCAGACAGATCGCTTAAGACCGCTGATGCGGTAGGGAACCCTCCCGCTCCTTTGCCGTAAAAGAACTGCTTATCCGCGAGGTTGCTTTCTATTTCTACGCCATTATACTCATTCCTCACGTCATAGAACTTTCCCGTTGGCCTTTCAAAAGATGGCAGTACGTAAGCAGCCACCTTACCGTCGGATAACTTTCGTGCGGCTGCTACAAGCTTTACTCGGTAGCCTTTCTCACGTGCATAGGCTGTGTCCTCGGCCTGAATGGAAGTGATACCCGCATGCAAAATAGCTGACGGATGGACAATGACGCCGTAGGCATGAGTAAGAAGAATACTGAGTTTATTTACAGCATCCTGACCGGATATATCCAGTGTAGGATCGGTCTCGGCGAAACCAGCATCCTGAGCTTCTTTGAGCGCATCAGCGAAAGAAACACCCCCTTCAGCCATGCGCGTCAGGATGTAATTGGTCGATCCGTTCACTATCCCGCTGATGCTGTGCAACAGGTCGTTGTCGTAATACTCTTCAAGGTTCCTTATCACCGGTATACTGGCACAACATGCCGCCTCGTACAGGAACGGAGTATCGTACTGCTTCTGCAAAGCAACCAATTCCTCCAGGTGTTCCGATATGATTTTCTTACCGGCACTTACCACCGCTTTGCCACGCTGCAACGCCTGCTTCGCGATGCGGTAAGCGGCTTCGGGGTCGTTAGTGAGTTCTACGATAACGTTTATGTCATCATCATTCAATAGGTCTTCAGATTCAGTAGTAAAGAGGTCAGGGGCTGCAGTGCGAGTTTTTTCGGGATGCCTGATGCATATCTTTTTGATGGTGGCATTTAACGTTGGGGTTTGTACAAGCACTTCATAAAGGGCCGCACCTACGACACCAAATCCGAACAAGCCTATGGTCAGTTGTTTATTGTTGTTTTGTATAGACATTTTGTAATCTTTTTAAGAGTGAAAAACAATGTTGTATGCAGGGTCCTACGCAGTTGCAAAACTACTACGCACCTGAACCTTAAGTGAGTTAAGCGCAGAGGTGATATCCTGTATCAGATCATCGGGATGTTCAAGTCCCACACTGAGCCTGATGAGGCTATCGGCTACACCGGCAGATTTCCGATTCTCTTCGGGAATGCTCTTGTGGGTCATTGTTGCGGGATGACAGAGCAGACTCTTTACACCACCCAGGCTTTCGGCCAACTTGAACAAAGAGGTGGCTGTTACAACAGTCGTTGCGGCAGCAACTGTATCGACTTTCAACGTGAACGACACCACTCCGCCAAAAAGCCCTTGCTGCTGACGCGCGGCTATATCGTGATTGAGGTGGGTCTCCAGCCCCGGATAATAAACCCGATCAACTGCCGGATGCTGCTCCAGAAAGGTTGCAACTTTAAGCGCATTCGCAGAGTGTTCTTTTGCCCGCAGGTGCAGCGTTTCCAGCCCTCTTATCACCAGCCAGCTATCATGCGGACCGAGAATGCCGCCACTTGCGTTCTGGATGAATTTGATCTTTTCGCCCAGCTCCCTGGTAGCAGTAACTACGAGCCCCGCTATGAGGTCGCTATGACCACCGAGGTACTTAGTGGCACTGTGCACAACAATGTCGGCACCCAGGGTTATTGGCTGCTGCAATGCCGGCGATGCAAATGTGTTGTCTACACAAAGCAAGGCGCCCTGGTTATGCGCGATGGCCGCAATAGCAGCAATGTCGCTGATCTTCAGTGTAGGGTTCGTAGGCGTTTCGAGCCATACGAGCTTTGTCTTGTCGGTTATGGCATCAAGCACATTTGCCGCATCTGTTGTGTCGACATACTTCACGCTGATGCCGAACTTGCTGTAGATGTGGGTGAACAGTCTGAAAGCGCCTCCGTAAATGTCATCTACTGCAAGTATCTCATCTCCACTTTCGAGTAACTTCACTACCGCGTCAATAGCGGCCAGTCCGCTTGCAAAGGCAAAACCATTTGCGCCTTGCTCAAGGGCTGCAACTGCGTCTTCCAGTACCTGCCTGGTGGGGTTATTGCTGCGGGCATAATCGAATCCTTTGTGCACGCCGGGTGCCTCCTGAACAAACGTAGAGGTTTGGTAAATAGGCACCGATACTGAACCGGTGAGCTTGTCTACAGGAATGCTGTGTATTAGTTTGGTTGAGTTGTTCATCTCCGCTGATCTTTTGGTTTTGGTTAACGATACAGTTCTGCAACCACTTATCAGGAAGGCTTACCGGCAGGGCTTTCACTTCTATTTTTCCGGACAAATAGAAATAAAAAAAGCTCCACCGATAAATCAGAGGAGCTTGAGTATTATGAACCCGCATGCACGGGTATTCAATCAACTTTGCGTCTGACTTATCTGTCCCTTTTCAGGGATGGAATTAGCACCAGTTCTGACACTGCCGTGTCAGGAGGTTGCTAAGGCTTCATCGGGCCATGACCCTCTGCCTTTCTTGATAAGTGAATTAAAAGAACTGATGCAAAGGTAAATGCGCTTTTCTCAATTTTCCAAATCAAAGTCAAAAATCAGAAAATAGAAAATGGCCGAAACCCTTGCCCAACGCATATTTCAGGCTACGAAAAAATTATCCGCGGGGTGCATTGTTGGCAGGTGTGCCTTCATCATCCGGATCAGGGTCGGTGTCCAGGTCGGTAGAACGACGGAAATTTCTGTCATTCATCTGATCCTTCCTCAACTCGAATTCGTTGTCGTCAGTCACCTTTTTTTTTTGCCCTGTCACCGAAGACAAGGTTCATTCCTAAATTAAGGTTGGCATTCCGTGCGTCCAGTGGCTTCACTGAAGCCCACCAGTTGTCTGCAGCAACATACCACTGCATACCGGCAAACCTCAGGATAACTGCGCCACCCAGATTGAAGGCGGAACCTGAACGCATCGTATAGCTCAGCGCACCTGTCAGGTGTTTGCCCACGTTGATGCGGTATGCAAGCGTCGTAGTGACCACCATCTTTTTACTGAACTTCTGTGTGCTGAATTGCGCACCCACATTATGCACGTCACTGATCTTGTAATTGCCTATAGCATATATCTCCGCGGGCAACGTGGTTCTGTAAGCAGTTGAATTTTTCTCAAACTTGATAAGGTCCTTAACGCTATCCACATACTGGTCTGTAGATATAAAACTGCTGTCGCCCGTGCGCAGGTAGTTAGACAGGTCAAACCCATCAAATGTGAACGACTTGGGGCCTACAGTATGGTTGTGAATATTGCTTTTCCAGTTTATATAACCGAGGTTGTTGATGCCGGCAGCTACATCTATTTTTTCGGTGAGGTCGTACTTCACACCCAGGTCAATACCAAGACCAGTGTTCTTTGTATTGAAGGCATAGGCAGGGAATTGCATATTGCCTTGTGCACGATCTGCACTGTCTGCGAGGCCGCTTGTCTGCAGATTCAACTCTGTCATCGCAGTGATCGCGTAGTAATCAGGTTCAGTGTATACCTGGAGATAAGACTCTTTTACATTGATATTTGTCTTGCCGAACAACAACTTAGGACTCGCACCGAACGTCCATTTCCCAAAATTCTTAGTTCCATGCAGCGCATACTCCCTGTACCAGGATGCGTTGAGGCCAAAGTTGCCGATGTTCAGCGACTGGCCAATATAGGCTCCATTGCCATACCATGCGAACTTAAAAAGATCTTTAGGATAGGAGAACCTAAAATCGACTCTGTCCTGAACAGAAAACCCTATCGACATATCTTTCAATGCAACATTGGCTGAGAACAAAGAAACATCGGCACCAAATGCAACAACGTTGCGAGCTTTAAGTTTGTCAATAAAGTCACCGGGATGTATGCCCATTGTTCCATCCGGATTGGCCTTGAACAGGCTATTGTAGCTAAAACCTGAGTTGTACACGTAAAACGAAAGAGAAGACAGCACTGGTACTCCTATAGATATTTTAGCGTCCGACTGGTTGGTGGCATTTACCCACTGCGATTGTTGCAGTTGCGGCAAAAACTTCAGTGTATATGGAGTAGTCTGTGCCGCGGCCACCAGGGGCAACGACAACAGAGCTGCAGTAATAATTTTTTTCATGCTCTTAGTGATCATAAGTTAGTTTGTTCAACGTTGAGTTTGAACCTGAAAGCAAGCTTTACTATCAGGTTGTTTGACGACTGAATTTTCACAGACCCGTTCCCACTAGATTTCAATTCGCCCTTGATTATTGCATGACGAACTTTCCTGGCCATTGCATTGTATTGATTGTGCTCCATGGTGAATGTGGTAACCTGAGTCTTGCGACCATTCACTTTACCCTGAGCATCAACAGGTGCCTCGCCGATTATGTCAGACGCGGTGGGCACCAACGAATCAACAAAATTGAAGTTCTCGTCAGCAAAGTATAACTGCACTCTACCGTACAGTGGTAATGCATTATCCATCAGCATTTTGAACTCAGCTTTCTGAAGAATACTTGTATCCTCGGGAAGCGTGAGCCTTGTAGTGTCCTGCAACGTGAATGTGATGATCTTAAACCATGCCGGAAGCTCTGCTTCTGCGGTCAGCGCGATAGCGCTCGAGTCAGTTACGAAACTATAGGTACTGGTCACTCCACCGGGATTCACCCTTACACGACCATTGTAGACAACATGATTAGGCGCCGGATTGAAAAGATTCTGCACTGCACCATTGGTGCTGGCACTATCCATTACGTGCGTCGAAACTGACGTCTGACCCGGAGTGGATGCACCTGAAACATTTACTTCAGAAATAGAGATGTCCCTCCGCACGCCTGTGGCGGTAACTCCATAAAGATTATCAAATTTCGTAGACACATTAAGTCCGATAGAGTTCTTAAACGAAAGATTGATCTTCGGATCATTGACAAATATGTTAGCGTTCAGCGTATTGTCAAAGACACCTACGTTAATGGTGTCAGCAGGTATCGGAATGTCGTATTGCCCGAGGAAACCATCCAGGAAACTGTAATTGATACCGGTCATTGATATCGATGCAGAGATATTATCTGTAGCCACGATAGTATTACCCGTACCGGTGATGGATGTCCTCACTTCATACGGCAGACTATTCTTCGAGGCACCTCCGTTTGTCATATCGAAGTTGTAGCCGGAAAGATCTATTGAAGCAGTTGAGGAAGTGTTGGGCCAGTTGATGTTAGTGGTCACCGACAGTGGTACCCCACCCTTCAACGCCTTCGGGAATGTGATCGTAACCGCCACATTGTGCTGAAAAGTGGAATTGACTGTAAGCGTCAGCAATCCCGTTTTCATATTCAGGTGAGCTAACTGCGCACCGCTTGCGTCCGAGTAGGTAAATGTGCCTGTGCGTGTATCATTCACAGTTCCGGTATATCCTGCTATTGACAATGGAGAAGTCAGTGTCAGGTTACTCGTGCTATAGTTCTGGTCAGGGATCTTAATGTAATCAGACGCCTTTGCATAAAACAGATCGCCTGTATAGTGCAGTGAATACACACCCTCGGCATCTTCGGTTATGTAGCTCTTTTCAGGCAACATGTCCCTGAGTGTCATATTCGAATTCAATACGGGCAACGCCCAGTCGGGCTGCCAGTTGTCAATGGTCAGGTTCTTAAAATCGAGGTCTTTCTTCTTGATGCAGCCTACACCCACGAGTGAAGCGAGCGTCAATACTCCCAGCAATTTTTTCATATGTTCTTAAGTGTTTATGGTTTGCCAGTCCGCGTAATAGAAAAACAGAGGCAATTTTAAGCGATAAAAATATGAAATTATTTTGTATTATCATAGATATTCCGGGTTTTATTTAAATGCCCGTCGCAGTGCAGACCAAACACGCAAACAAACACTATACTTACATTTGTATCAAAACAAGGCAAATGGCTTTTACTCACTCTGTAAGTTGGTTCGAGATACCCACCATAGACATTAACAGGGCGCAAGCTTTTTATGAACAGATCTTTGACATGAAGATGATGTCAATGGACATGCCACAGATAAGCATGCGAATTTTCCCTGCCGCATCTATGATGCACGTAACCGGTGCGCTGGTACACAATAAAGAATTCTACAAACCTTCAGCTACCACCGGACCTGTCATTTACCTGAACGCAAATCCGGATGTTCAAACAATACTCGACCGCATAGAAGCGGCAGGTGGCAAAATACTTGTACCTAAGACGGAGATATCACCGGAACATGGGCACATGGCCATTTTCTTGGACACTGAGGGGAATCGAATGGCGCTACACTCTATTCCGCCGGGCATGACCGAATAACTCCCGTTAAGCGATCACCAGTCATTAGCCGGCCTGTCAGCAACAGCCGCGGCTACCCTTTCTGCGCAGTACTCGTTGAACTGCTGTACCGGAGTTGTAGCGGCGGAAACATCGAACTGAAAAAGCTTATTATCAAGGCAGTCAATTGACAACACCCCATAGCGCAACATCACCTGATCTATCTCTTTCCAGGCGATAAACCTGCGGCGGGCAGTGACAGGCAAATGAACGCCTGAATCATCGACACGCACTTGCAACTTTTGGCCTGCATCGCGCTCCCAATAAAGAGAAAAAACTATTGCAGCAACCAATACTGTGAAGATAACAATGGGAAACTTCCATTGCTCACTAAAGGAAAGTGCGGCAATACCCAACGCCACCGCCAGCTCTATGAAACGGAATATTTTGTTGACCTTACGACCGGTTATCCATTTGTTTTTTACTATCGTCGTTGTTATCAACGCCAGACCACCTATGAGCAATGCCAGCCCCCAATAAGTAATCTCAAAATTATACACATAAATAATTGCACCTGTGCCCAGGAACGCTAAACCACAAAACAAATGGAGCGCTGTAAGCTGCTGAGGTTTTACCTTGGTGCCGGTTACCAGCAATTCAAATACCATGGCTCAAAAATAGCATATTAAACAGTTACTCTACACAGCCATCAGGCTACATCCCCTCAACGCACTATGGTCGAGCCGCCCCAGCACTTTGAATGTGCCATCAGCGTTTATCACCCCCATATCCTCAGTAGCTATGAAGGCGCACGAATGCACATTTGCCAGATCCACCACATTTACCGCACCACTACCCTGCCGGCGCACATCCAGCGGGTCATTAATGTCCCGAACCAGCACCTGCATGGTGGCACTGCACCTGAAAATGCCCCCACCGTCAGAGTATGCCTGGGAAAGCAGCTCGGTCATACCGTACTCAGAATGCACCACCGGCAATTGCCATTGCAGCTTTAATATGGCATGCACCTCGTCCCTTGTCATCTCCACCCTACGCCCCTTCATACCTCCGGTCTCCATCACAATTGTGTGGCGGAGTTTCATGGGATGCGATTCTGCAAAATCGAGCAACGCGAAGGTCACGCCAAGCAGCAACGTCTTTTTGCCTGCTGCCTCGTTCCTCTGAAGAATGGCTGCAAGCTTGTCCCATTCATTGATGTAAAACCCACTTTCTCGCGCCGCCCCGGCGCCCATCAAAGTACGCGCCATGTAAACCAATGAGGCATTACCACGCTCCAGATAAGACGGCAATAGTGCCAGTATGGTATAGTCGGCCGGCGACCCATAGAATTCTCTGAATCCGCTCAGAAGACAATCCTCATAAATATGCGCATTGTGTACATAATGCCTCGACGGCACCTCACCGGTGGTGCCGCTGCTTTCAAATATCAGTTCGGCGGTGTCTGCCATAGCAGGTAGACTCACAACCGGTTTTGACTTATAAAAAGAGATAGGAAGAAAAGGCACCTGACAGATATCCTTAACTTCCAGGGGATCAGTACGTAGCAGGTCGCAGTAGCGTCGGTACAGCTCATTGTTTGCATGCTGATACCTGAAAAGCTCCAATGCAGCCATACCAAAATCGGCACGGGCAGCGTTTAGTATATATTCAGAAGAGTTTAACGCTTTATAATCAGGCACTTTCTCTAACTTTGAAACTATGAGTTGTCGTAATGTTATCCTGCTCTTGCTCGCGGTAATGTTGTTTTCTTCTTGCGAGAAGAACGAGGTGTCAAAGATACCTCAAATAGTTTTTCTTCAATTCAACCCCTCGATCATCAAAGCTGGTCGTGACACTGCGTTCATGCAATTCAGCGTAAGAGATGGTGATGCGGACCTTGGTGTAAAGCCCGGAGCAAACAAGTACGACATTTACATAAAGGACATGCGTTTCGACTCAGCAAACTTCGTCGGATATCTTTTCCCGGGCATTGACCCCGGCATTCTTGATCCTGCCAAGGGTATAACAGGCACGTGCACTTTTCTGTTCATTCCTCAGTTATTGTATCCCCGCACCGACTCCCCTCGGCATTACAAGTTCGACACTGCAAGATTTGAAGTATATATAATGGACAGGGCAGGCAACAGCTCTAATCGAATAGTTACTGATCCATTGGTAATGCAACGCTAAACCTGCCCGTTCAGGTGACCGAGGATATGTGCTGCAACCTCTTCGGCCCGATTATAGATCATGATATGCGATCCTCCTTGTACCCAAACATCGGGATGCACCCATGTGGGCCATATCACCTTATCGCCGGTACCATGAATATGGAAGATACCGGTAGGCACAACATGATTTTCCCAATGTAGAATGGCATTAACACACCACTTCACAAAATACGGATCACCTGACGCCATCATCTGTCTGAACTCACTCTTTTCCCCTTCGGTCTCAGCTCCCAGCAGATCTAGTATGAACGGGAAAGGTGTCACAAACCAGGACTCGGGAATAACACCGGTACGGCTGATGGCCTTAAACAAAAAATTGTCGTAACCTATCTCATCAATAGTCTTCGCGCTCGACACCAGTATCACTGTTGCTGCCGGCACCTGCTTTTTGATCTCGGTTGCCAACATGCCACCAAAGGACAGCCCTATGATGACGGGAGCAGGCTCATGCATTGCCTCATACATCTTCATTGCATAGGACGGCAAGGTGTCGGTGTCCCCGGCTTTTACCCACGGCACGGGCACAAGGTCATACCCTGCAATATGCAGCCTACCGAAAAAACGATGATCGGCACCAAGCCCTGTAATGCAATAGATCTTTTTCATCCCGGCGCGATTTTAATGCGACCATTAACCCCTATACTCGCCCCAGATGCCCCTGAGCGTGTCTGAGATCTCACCCAGTGTACAATAGTTTTCAACCGCGTCAATCACCGCCGGCATCAGATTATCGGTACCAAGCGCGCAATTCCTGATCGCGTCCAGGCAGGCTGCCACCTTTGCATTATCGCGCCTTGCACGCAACTTAGCCAGCTTTTCAGACTGTACCTGCCTGATAGAATCGTCGATCTTGAGTACAGGTGGCGTGTTCATTTCGGCAGAGGTGAACTTGTTCACACCTACGATTATCTTACTACCATCTTCAATAGCCTTGTTGTATGCATATGCCGACCGTGCGATCTCGTCCTGCATAAAGTGCTGCTCTATCGCCTTCACCGATCCACCCATTGCATCAATGCGCTCTATCAGCTTCCACGCGGCTGCTTCTACCTCATTGGTCAGTGCCTCTACATAATAAGACCCAGCAAGCGGGTCCACTGTATCTGTTGCTCCGCTCTCGAATGCCAATATCTGCTGTGTACGCAAAGCGATAGACGCTGCTTCTTCCGTAGGCAGAGACAATGCTTCGTCATAACCGTTGGTATGCAAAGACTGAGTACCACCCAAAACGGCCGACAAACCCTGCAATGCTACACGAACTATATTGTTCTTGGGTTGCTGCGCTGTGAGTGTACTACCTCCGGTCTGTGTGTGGAAACGCAGCATCTGCGCTCGTGCATCGGTAGCCCCCAATGACTTGGTGATGTTAGCCCACATGCGGCGCGCGGCCCTGAACTTTGCAACCTCTTCAAATATGTTGTTGTGCGCATTGAAAAAGAAAGAAAGGCGCTGTGCGAATACGTTGATGTCAAGCCCCTTGTCGATTGCCGCCTGCAAGTAAGCCTTTCCGTTGGCGAGCGTAAACGCCAACTCCTGAACCGCATTGGCACCTGCCTCGCGAATGTGGTATCCTGAGATGGAAATAGTATTCCATTTAGGCACTTCCTTGCTGCAATACTCAAAGATATCCGTGATAATGCGCATTGACGGCGCAGGCGGGTATATATAGGTGCCGCGTGCCGCATACTCTTTAAGGATGTCATTCTGAATAGTGCCGGAGATCTTCTTTATGTCCGCACCCTGTTTCTTTGCGAGCGCTATGTAGAAAGCGAGCAAAATGAAACCGGTGGCGTTGATGGTCATTGAAGTGGTGATGTCTGATAACTTGATCCCGTCAAACAACACCTCCATATCTTCAATAGAATCGATGGCCACGCCAACCTTTCCTACCTCTCCTTCCGACATAGGATGGTCTGAGTCATAACCTATCTGTGTTGGGAGGTCGAATGCCACCGACAGACCGTTCACACCCTGCCCCAGCAAAAAGTGGTAACGCTTATTCGATTCCTCGGCCGTACTGAACCCGGCGTATTGACGCATGGTCCACAACCTGTCTCGATACATTGCAGCATGCACACCACGTGTGAACGGGAATGCACCCGGTTGTTCATCCATACGCACAGGCTCGCAGTAAACCTGTTTTATCTCTATACCTGAATCGGTCTTGATGATCTTCTCCATGTTTGTTATAATGTAGTTTGCTTTGCAGGCTGGCTACAATTAGCCTCACGCCCGAAACGGGGTGTAAATATACAACTACATTCAGGGAGTGAGAAATATGAGATATACCGTTAATAGGCGGCATTAACCACCTCAGTTGCCTTCACCTTGGCCGCAGGCACCTTTACTTCCGACATACCCAGCATATGACGCTGTTCGATGGTGTCAATAGCAGCTTTCCTTTCCAGATGCTGGCCCACCATAACTTTGATATCCTTGCCGGCCTGGTGCAAAATGTCATTTTTCAGGCGTATTTCCCGCGCCATTCTCCCTATTACAAAAACACACAATACACCGATGGCAGCGAGTGCATAGGTAGCAGCGATGAGCAACGTAAGATTGGGGCCACCGATCTTACTACGCAGTTCGGGGGTGTAAAATATCTTATTTAACAGGCTGAACGGGTAAATGCGATGCAATAAAGCAGCAAATGCCACACCGCCCAAACTGATCGTATAACAACTAAACTCGGTAATAATGAGCGTACCACTGCTGAGCAAACGCTGCGCAGCCGGCCTGCGCAATGACGTGGCGAGCGGATCAAGCATCTCCAGCTGATCGTTGATCATTACCCGCTCTTCTCTGAACTCTGCTAACAGATCATCCTTCAAGGTAGCTAATGACATCCTGGGTACAAATTGGTTAAGACAAAAATAACGTGGGGGTAATATCCCACCGTTATCAAAGTATCCACAACGTGTTAGTAACCACAGCACAAAACACCCAACCATCTGAGTCTCATCAGTAAACCTGCCTTCAAATCACGTAGATTTGTAACTATGTTCGCTTTCCTAAAGGCACTCTTTACCCCTGCCCCCGCAGTGCCATCCAGTATATATGACTTCCGCGTGCCCGCGCTGAACGGAGATATCATAGACTTCTCAGCTTTCAGGGGCAAGAAGATCATGATCGTGAATACCGCATCACTCTGCGGTCACACACCTCAATATGCAGAGCTGGAAGAACTAAGCCAAAGGTTTAAGGACAAATTAGTCGTGGTAGGATTTCCCTGCAACAACTTCCTGTTTCAGGAACCCGGCACAGCGAAAATGATCTCGGATGTGTGCCATGTTAAATACAGAGTAACATTTCCCATGGCGGCTAAAGTATCCGTGAAAGGACCGCTCACTGCACCTATCTACCGCTGGCTTACCAACAGTAGGTACAACAAGCTGGGCGACAGTGTTGTGAAATGGAACTTTCAGAAATATCTCATAAATGAAGAAGGACGCCTGATATGCGTATTCACACCTGCGGCGTCGCCATTGGCGCGTGAAGTTATCAGCGCCGTTGAAGGATAGTTCTAAACGAATTCTATCACCGTTATCTCGGGCAAAATACCCAGGCGACCGGGATAACCGAGGAAACCGAATCCGCGGTTCACATAAAGAGATTGGTTACCCTCCTTATACAAGCCGGCCCACTCGTTATAAATATACTGCACCGGACTCCACTTGAACCATTTACTGTCCACACCAAATTGCATACCATGTGTGTGGCCGCTCAGCATCAGATCCACATCTTTGTATTTCTCCAAGACCTCTCCGCGCCAATGCGACGGATCGTGCGATAGCAGTATCTTAAACGGAACATTCTTTTCCTGAAGCCCTTCGTATGCCTTCGTCATGTCACCATACTTTGGGAAATGTGCCTTATTGCCCCAGTTCTCTATGCCAACGATGGCAATCTTCTCTCCACCACGCTCCAAAACCACGTGCTCGTTCATCAGCAAACGCCACCCCACTTCACCATGTATCCCCTTCAACCGCTCCAGATTTGCCTTCTTCGCCTCCCGGGTTGGCCACTCCACATAGTCGCCATAGTCATGGTTGCCCAGAGTTGAATAAACACCCATGGGCGCCTTGAGCCTGGAAAAGATCTCTTTGAACTTGTCGTCCACTTCATCAGCAACATTGTTCACCAGATCGCCTGTAAACAATATCACATCAGCTCCCTGATGCATCACACGTTCTATACCCTCCGCCACTGCTCTGTGATCATCAAAACTTCCGGTGTGTATATCTGATATCTGCACGAGCTTAAAGCCTTTGAATCCAGCAGGGAGGTTATCGAATGACAACTTCATCTTCCGCACCCGGTAACGGTAACGGTTGGCGATGCCGGTAGAGAAGCCCACCAATGACACGCCACCCAGCACCAATGCCGCCTGCTTCATAAAAGTGGAACGATCTATGGTGGTAACAGTGTCTGCTGTGGGTGAGTTCTTGCCGGCCATAGATACTATGCCCCAAGTGAACAGCCGGCGAAGGTCATCGAGCATCATGACGAGCATGATGAGTATTTTCCCGACAAAGAATCCGAGTACGATGGCTATGTAGAGGTTCCTGGCCATGTGCGGCAGGTTGGCCCAGTTGATGGCACGGAAGAATATGAACCCAGCCCAGCTAAGCACCGTGAACCCGATATAAGACGAGAACAGCACACCCCGCCATGGTGAGGGAAGACTCCTGACCACGGATCTAATAAGTACAAAACTGTAGTACTCCGCAAGCGCTACAACCAATAAAATGATCAGAAAACGATAAGCCATATAAAATGAAAGGTCAAAGGTCTACTGACCCAGAATGACGATTGTAACAGCAACGTAAAATAAATGTGTATCTCTAAAATTTAAGGAATTCTTCCACCTGCGTCTGCATAAGCTTTTCTGTACCCGACTTCAGCAGATTACCATTACTATCCACTTCCTCACCTATCTTGGACAACAGCATTTTATTGTACAGCACGTTTATTTTCAGATAATTCAGGATCGCCGTCATGTGCTCCAGCCCTCTCAGGTTACCTGCACGCCCGTCAGAAAGGCCAACTAGAGCAGCCTTCTTATACCACCAACACTTCTTCACATCGCTGTTATCCATCAGCATCTTCAGTATTCCCGGAAAGCTGGCATTGTACTCAGGCATCACAAACAGGAACTTGGTGGTAGGTATCAAAAGCGTGCTTTCTATTTCAAGCATATCGGCGCCTCGTTCCCACACCTGCTTACCTTCAAGCGAAAGCAAATGCACCTCTGCTCCGGCATCCTGCAACATCTTGTAGTAGATCTTCGCTGTTTTAAGCGTCATACTTCCATGCCTGTTGGTTCCCGCAATTATCGTTATCATCAGTAGTTTATCAACTGTATTTTAGAGGTCAAAGATGGATACATTTTCCCGATTTGAAAATACACGAACACGATCGCAGCCCGCATTTCTTCCTATTCACACATAACAAAATCCTATCCTAAAAAAATGTACTGCTTACCTGAAATCAGAAACCACCCTGTTGGGTGGTTTCTGATTTTTTATCAATCCTATTTTTCAATTACATATACATCTTCCCCGTCCAGCTTCATCCGATAATGCTCTCTGGCATACTTCTCAAGCATCGCCGGATCATTGAGCTGTCCCGTGGCATTGGTGATGAGCGCATTTTTTTCGGCATACATCCTGTCTATCTCCTGGTGCAAATAACCAATATTCTCCTTGGTATCTTCCAGTTCTTTTTGCCGCTCTTTCTGCGTCATCCAGTCATTCTGATCAAAAAAAAGTATCCATGCCGCGAATAAAAACGAGGCAATAAAGTACTTGTTCGTTATGACTTTTGTGACCTTATTCATACCCAATATTACACCTGCATTACGGAAAGTGTGCAACTAACTTATCAACATATTCACACCATCAGGTGTTACATGGATTACTTGCCGAATTTCAGCATTTTGCCAGGATAGTACGCGGTATCCTTCAGTTCCTGCTCTATACGCAACAACTGATTGTACTTCGCCATACGATCACTACGGCTGGCTGATCCGGTCTTTATCTGACCACAGTTGAGTGCCACCGCCAGATCGGCAATGGTTGCATCTTCTGTCTCACCGCTCCTGTGACTCATGATAGTATTGTAGCGATTGTGCTGTGCCATTGTCACCGCGTCAATCGTCTCGCTCAATGTACCGATCTGGTTCACTTTCACCAGCAGACCGTTCGCAATGTTCTCTTTGATACCTTTCTCAAGGCGGGTAACGTTGGTCACAAAAAGATCATCGCCCACCAGCTGCACTTTGTCGCCAAGCGCTTCTGTCAGTTTCTTCCAGCCTTTCCAATCGTCTTCGGCCATACCGTCTTCTATGCTCACGATCGGGTATTTCTTGCACCACTTCACCCAATATTCCACCAGCTCGTCGCTGCTCATTTTCTTACCATCGCTCTTATGGAAGTGGTATTTTTTATCTTTTTCGTTCCACAACTCGCTGTTGGCCGCATCCATAGCGATACCTACCTGCACGCCCGGCTTGTAACCTGCCTTTTCAATCGCTTTCAATACAGTCTCGATAGCCTCTTCATTGCTCTGAATGTTCGGCGCGAAACCACCTTCATCACCTACGTTGGTGCTGTATCCTTTCTCCTTCAATACAGTTTTCAACGCGTGGAATATCTCCACACCCCAACGAAGACCCTCGCTGAAAGTAGAAGCGCCGATCGGCATCACCATGAATTCCTGAAAATCGATCTTATTGTCAGCGTGTGCGCCACCATTCAGGATGTTCATCATTGGTACAGGGAGCGTACGCGCGTTCGAACCACCTATATAACGGTACAATGGCAGACCCGACACCTGAGCGGCAGCCTTCGCAGCCGCCATACTCACAGCCAACATAGCGTTGGCACCGAGTTTCGCCTTGTTGGGCGTACCGTCGATGTCAAGCATCAGTTTATCGATCGTGCGCTGATCAGTTACATCCACACCATACAATTCCTCAGCGATCACGTCGTTCACGTTACTTACCGCTTTAAGCACACCCTTACCCAGATATTTCTTCTTGTCGCCATCGCGCAGTTCCACCGCTTCGTGTTTACCGGTGCTGGCTCCGCTTGGCACAGCTGCACGCCCCATAATCCCGTCGCTGGTATGAACATCTGCTTCTACTGTAGGATTCCCCCTGCTGTCAAGCACCTGGCGGGCAACAATGTCTGTAATGAAACTCATGTGTATGATTTTTTTGGTTTTGTGGTGCAAAAATATAGGTTAAAACCTAAAGTTGACGTGATTTAAGACAGCCTTTCAGTTTTTAGTTGCCTTATCGCACTATTGCCAGTGTAGCTCAGGCCCTATCGTCACAACTTTCTCTTGTAACACATTATTGGCATCGTCATGCAGCCGCACCTTATATGTCCCTGCCGGATCTCTAACTGTTGCCAGCTCCACTACAACGGTAGTACCCTTGTTATCGGTAACGAAGTCGTTCTCCACACTTTTATACTTTGTCCCGTCTGCCCGGTACACAGACACATACACATTCCTGTACCCCTGATCGTGCCGCCAAGACATGCTGGTGAGTATCCGTGCGTCGCCCTGACGCACCATAGGCGCCCTGCCACTCGTATTCAATCGATAATTTATATAGTACTTCGGCACCTCCATTTTCAACTTTTTAGACAGGTAGGCAATAAACTCCTCCGACTGTTGTGGCTGCGAAGGGTCATATACCGACCGCAACGGATGCTTGTTCGTAAACATCCAAACAACATTCTGCACCAATGCCATTGAGATATTACTCTTTTTAGCGTATTTCAAAACACTCACCAATGAGGTGTCCAGCTGGCGGGCATATTTATACTCCATACCTCTGACAGGACAATTTTTAGGAGCATTACCACAGAACGCAGGTATCAGCAAAGAACGCTCCTCACATGCATTCAGGACAATAACGTCTTCTCCCATCAACACCAACGGCTGCCGGGTGGAGTCGGGCGAATCAAACAGCAGACCCGATTCGGTAGTGATGCTCAAGGTATCTTCGCCCAGATTGGCCACAGATAACTGCATGGCGTTTTCGCCCGTGGTACCCATTGCTACCGCTCGCGCCCTGACAAACTTTTTGAAGATCGCTGTTCGCAAAGTCATTTTCTTAGTCTTAGCGAACGTCTCAACGCCAAACACCATCAATAGTAGAAATGCAAGCAAACTCGTTTTCCGGATCGATATCATATGCTGATCGCTTTTATTAACCAATGATATAAAAATAACAATATTTTGTTGATACAACGAATAACAACACAACAGTATTTCACGCTGAATGTTAATATTTTCTATACTTCAACCGCACATCGTTGATAATTAGCGAAATCTGTTAAAAGACAATTTACTGACAGCAATTACCCTATCATCATTATTTGTAAGTACGCAATGCCTTAACTTTGCGCCGAACCAAAATATCCCAAACGGGATGAAAAAGACTCAGATTGTATTATTGGTGTTGATCATGGCGGCAATAGCTGTGCTGATCAGCGTTTTTGGCGACTTCAGTTCTTACGAAACATTCGCATCGGCCGCTAAAGAACCTAAAAAAAGCTACTATATCATCGGCTACCTTGATACCACTCAGGGCATGCAGTACGATCCGAAGATTGACGCGAATCATTTCACTTTTTTTGCCAAAGACAAAGCGGGCATCAAAAACAAGGTGATCTTCAACGGCGAAAAACCACGGGACATCGAAAAATCAGAACAGATAGTGATGATGGGATACATGGATGGTGACACGTTCCATTGCTCCAAGATCCAGATGAAGTGCCCGTCGAAGTACAAAAAAGACCAGGTGGCAGTTGGCAACCAAGGATAGGCGCTTCAGAACTCACATCACCCTGACTTATTTTCTTAAACAGGCAACAACGAATAGATGAACACTACGCAATTTGCAGGAGAGCATCTTTGGCCCGGGCAACTGGGTCATTTTTTTGTGATAGTATCTTTTGTGGCTGCGCTCTTCAGTGCATTCAGCTATTTTAAAGCCGCCCGCACAGAGACAGACCTCTCAGCCACCCGCATCTGGACCGTGCTGGGGCGCACAGGGTTTATCACCCACTTTCTGTCTGTAATGGGCATATTCGTCGCCCTGTATTATATAATCACCCGCCATCTGTTCGAGTACCACTACGCATGGGAGCACTCATCCTACGACATGCCCTCAGAGTACCTTCTGTCATGTTTCTGGGAGGGGCAGCAAGGTAGTTTCATGTTGTGGACCTTCTGGCATGCCATTCTCGGCCTTATCGTGATGCGCACTTCGAAAGCACTTGAATCGCGCACGATGGCCATCATTGCGTTGGTGCAGGTCATCCTCACAACCATGATAATGGGGATCTACTTTGGTGTCGACGTCAAAATAGGTAGCACCCCTTTCATGCTGCTGCGACATGCCATGCAAAACGCGCCCATCTTCTCTTCGCCCGAGTATATGGACTTTATCAAAGATGGCAACGGACTGAATGTACTGCTCCAGAACTACTGGATGGTAATACACCCACCCGTGCTTTTCCTCGGTTTCGCCCTTACACTTATTCCATTTGCCTATGTTATCGCCGCCCTTTGGAAAGGCGATTATGAGTCCTTCGTAAAACCTACTCTCGCCTGGTCGCTTGCGGCAGGTGGTATATTAGGGCTTGGCATCATGATGGGTGGTGCATGGGCATACGAGTCGCTGAACTTTGGTGGGTACTGGGCATGGGACCCTGTGGAGAACGCCTCACTTGTCCCTTGGCTCACCCTCATTGGTGGTCTTCATACATTACTGGTTTATCGCAGCACTAAGCGTGCACTCAGCATTACTTTCGTTTTCCTGCTGCTCACTCACCTGCTGGTGTGGTACTCAACATTCCTAACCCGAACGGGCATACTTGGCAAAACATCGGTACACGCCTTCACAGGCGATGGTACTGCCCTCACCTACCACCTGCTCATAGTTATCGGTGTTTTGTTGCTGCTTTCGTTGGTGCTACTCATCGCCCGCTGGAAAAACATGCCGCGCATCAAAACCGAGGAAGAAACGCTTTCCCGTGAATTCTGGATGTTCATCGGCGCGATCGTCCTTTTCCTTGCCTCCGTACAGATCGCTATTACCACCTCTATACCCGTATGGGCACCTCTTGCCAAGTGGATATCAGGCAAGGACTTTGCTCCGCCTACCGATGTCATGACCCATTACAATAGCATTCAGGTATGGGTAGCTATCATTACAGGTATGCTGTCTGCCGGTGTTTTGTTCATGAAATACAAGAACACACCCGCAAAGACACTCGGCATAAAACTCGGTATCATTGCAGCCATATCAGGTGCGGCTACCGCGCTCATAGCCCTCGGTCAGGATATTACCGCATGGCAGTACGTATTGATGCTTTTTACCGCCTGCTTCGGAATTGCGGCCAGCGTTTACTACGGCATCGCTATTCAAAAAGGCAAATTCAAAAAGCTGGGTGCGTCAGTGTCTCACTTCGGCTTCGCTACAATATTGCTCGGCATCCTCCTCTCCTCCTACAACAAACACGCTATTTCGCTCAATACAACAGGTATGTCCTTCAATCTGCAGAAGGGCACCGAAAGCGAGACCATCAAGGAGAACATGGAGAACATGATCATGTTCCGTGGCATTCCGGTGGCAATGGGGCCCTACTTCGCCACCTACATCGGCGACAGTTCGGTTGCCGGCAAAGACAAACGTGTGTACTACAAGGTAGCTTTTGAAAAGCGCGACTCGGCCTCAAAGAAGGTTTCAGAGCGTTTTATGTTGTACCCCGACGCGTTCATCAACCCTAAGGGACAGCAGGGGTTCAGTGCCAACCCTTCTACCAAACACTATTGGGACAGGGATATCTTCACGTACATTAACGGCGCTACCGACAAGAGCAAAGCTGACACCAGTGGTTATTACCCTCATACCGTCAACAAACCCGGCGATTCCATTTTCCTCGCCAATGGCTACATGATCTTCAGAGGTTTCAGCAACGAGATAAACGACAGCCGCTACCAACCAAAAGAAGGTGATCTGGCAATAAAAGCCCGACTGGAAGTTTATGACATGCAGGGGTTGAAAAAGGAGATCGCGCCACTCTACATTCTGCGCGACAAGCAATATATTGTGCAGGTCGACGATACGGTGAACGACCTTGGCCTGTATGCCCGTTTTGCTGCGCTTAATGTGCATTCGAAAGATTCCGCTTCGCTTGATATCCTTGTCCGCCAGACCAACCCGATGGACGACTTCATTGTTCTGAAAGCACTGGTGTTTCCATACATCAATGTGCTCTGGATAGGTATCGTGGTACTCGTGTTCGGTTTCTTCATCAGCATTGGCGACGTTATCTCCCGAAAGACACGCACCACCAGCGCCGAATAATAGTACAGGTCAATTTCCTATCTTAGCGTTCACCACTTTTTAGCCCCATGCTGAATGCTGACAATTTGATATCCTACGATAGCCGATTCACTTCTGCTGCATGGCGATGGTTGTTTGTTGCCGTGATCGCATTCGCCTGCTTTGGGGCTTTCTACCCAAGTCTCTCGGGTGCGGCACTTGAATGGGGCGACCGGATCACTATCACCGATAATCCGCTACTCAACGGTCCGTTCAATCTTGCTGCTGTCTTTTCAACCGCTGTCAATGGTGCGTATCAACCGCTATACCTTTTGCTGCTAAAAGTGCTGCAGTTGTTTGGCGCTTCTGCAGACACACCCTTCCTGTTTCATCTTTCAAACGTTTCCCTGCATACACTCACGGCTATCAGCATCTTCTTCCTGTTTGGCAGACTGGGCATGCGTGCAGGAACCGCATTTGCGTGCGCATTGCTCTTCGCTGTTCATCCGCTGCACGTCGGCACAGTTGCCTGGATCAGCGGTGGCGGATTCATTCTCTCTGCACTTCTCTCGGTGCTGTCGGTCAGTGGTTATGTGCAGTATGTGAAAACGGCCTCCCGCACATGGCTTTACACCGCATTAAGCCTGTTCGTGCTGGCAACGTTGTCTGGCACACAGGCATTAGTGCTGCCACTGGTGTTGCTGGCAACAGACTATCTTATGGGCCGTGAATGGACTTCTCAGAAGATCATGGTAAATGAGAAACTTGCCTGGTGGATCATTTCAGCAGTTACAGCCATCAGCCATTTATTTTACTACCTGCGTATTCAAACCCATGACCCTGCCGGTGATACTTATTCACTGCTCGAAAGAGTGGCGTTAGGTGCGATCAATATCCTGAAATGGCCGGCAAAGGTCATCTGGCCCTCTCCACTCAGCTACTACTATCTGCCGCCATCTCCGGTACCATCTATAGCATATATATGCCTTGTTGTTGCACCTGTGGTAATGGCACTTGCCGTCAGATATGCCACAAAGCAGAACAACAGGTCTCTGATTTGGGGGTTATTGGTATACACTATTCTCATTCTGCCCGGTCTCAGCATCTTTCCTACTACCGATTCCTTCTTCGCCGACACGCACGCCTACCTCGCTATTGCAGGGCTTCTGTTTGCTGTAGGGATAATAGCGGAGCGCTTAATAGATAGCAAACGTACATTGGCAACTGTAGGCGCCACAGCGACAGGCATATCAGCAATCCTGCTCTCCATCCTTTCATGGCAGCATAGCGGCTACTGGCAAAATATGGAAACGCTGTTTGCGCACCATATCAGCTCCTTCCCCGACTCTTATTTCGGATATGACCAGGCTGGCCAGTACCACCTTAAGGAGGCATTTAAGGTTGAAGGGAATGACGCTGCCCGTTTACAACACCTCATCAGCGCGAAAACGTACTTTACTGACGCCATCCGCATCGACTCGATCAACGGCCGCCCAAAGCCGGTTGTAAGTTCCGACCTGCTGCAAAGTGCGGGCGTTGTTTGCGGACTCACCGGCGAACCGCTCGAAGCCGTTCGTTATTTCACCTCCGCTATCAGGCTGACACCTCAAAACCCGGAAGCGCTGAAAAACCGGGGCTACCAATACTTCCTCACCAAACAATTCGTACTGGCTATTGCCGATTACTCAACCGCCATCAACATCAAACCACAGGAGAGCGATCTATATTACATGCGGGCCAACTGTAATTACGCAAAGGGAAACCTTAAAGAGGCTCACACAGACCTCGACAAGGCCATTTCGCTCGGTACTTCCGACCCCAATTGCTTCATTGCGATGGCTGTGGTGTTCAGGGCAGAGGGCGACACTGCGGCTGCAATAGACTTCGCGGTCAAAGCCCGTGAGCTGGGTGCCAACGTGCCGGACGAATACCTGCATTGACCCGCCCCGCTACAAACGATTGCTCCATTGCCACTTATTTTATAATTTTGGTCACTCATTCGTTTCACTAAATAACACGCACATGCCTTCTTTCGACATCGCAAGCAAAGTAGACCTTCAGACTCTTGACAATGCAGTGAACATTGCGAAAAAAGAGATCGATAATCGTTTCGACTTTAAAGGAACACACGTTTCATTCGAGCTGAACAAGAAAGATATGACCATTGCTATAGAGGTAGAGAGCGACATGAAACTGAAACAACTTGAAGATGTAATGCTCACCAAGGCAATGCGTCAGGGTCTTGAGGCCAATTGTTTCGACATGACCAAAGAACACACTGCATCCGGCAAATACATTCGTAAAACTATAGCCATCAAAAATGGCATCGATCGCGACAACGCCAAAAAGATCGTGAAGTTGATCAAGGACAGCGGCCTCAAAGTTCAGGCTGCGATCATGGACGATATCATTCGTGTTACCGGAAAAAAGATCGACGATCTGCAGGATGTTATTCAACTTTGCCGCAGCTCCAACCTCGATCTGCCGCTGCAGTACATCAACATGAAGGCCTAACTACGTTGTTAGATATCCTCAATAACCATATTTCTCTTTCCAGCACTGCCGCAAATACTCTCTCATGCGAGCTTCACTTGCGTTGTTGCCTGGGTCATATAGTTTTGCACCCTTTATCGAATCGGGCAAAAATTCCTGGTCCACGAAGTTGCCCGGATAGTCATGCGAGTATTGGTAGCCTTTGCCATAATCCAGCTTCTTCATCAGGCCGGTAGGCGCATTTCTAATGGGCAACGGAACAGGCAGGTCGCCCGTCTTTGCTACCAGTTCCTGTGCGCGGTTGATGGCCATATAAGCCGCGTTACTTTTTGCAGATGACGCCAGATAAGTCACTGTTTGCGACAGTATGATCCTGCATTCGGGATATCCTATCATTTCCACAGCCTGAAAACAGGAAGTAGCCAGCAGTAATGCATTGGGGTTGGCATTACCAATATCCTCGCTCGCCAGTATGATCAATCGGCGTGCAATGAACTTAGGATCTTCACCACCTTCTATCATTCGAGCAAGGTAGTACACTGCAGCATTGGGGTCACTTCCCCTTATCGACTTTATGAACGCCGAGATAATGTCGTAATGCTGCTCGCCGGTCTTGTCATACAAGGCCATTTTCTTCTGCACTATCTCTTGCACCACTTTGTTGTTCAGCTCATGCGCGCCTTCAGGCAGCGAACCCACTACAAGCTCAGTAAGATTCAGCAGTTTCCTCGCATCGCCACCACTCAGTTGCATCAAGGCTTCCCATTCCGTTATAACGATCTCTTTGTTGCGCAACCACTCGTCTTTCTGCATCGCCTGCTGCACCAATGCCATCATGTGATCTTCAGTAAGCGGCTGCAATACGTAGACCTGACACCGGCTCAGCAAGGCACTGATCACTTCAAATGAAGGATTCTCTGTAGTAGCCCCGATCAGTGTTATGATGCCCTTCTCTACCGCTCCCAACAAACTGTCTTGCTGCGCCTTGTTGAAACGGTGGATCTCGTCTATGAACAACAATGCGTGCCCTGCTTTCCTGGCCTGCTCTATCACCTGCCGCACCTCCTTCACTCCACTGTCTATGGCACTCAGCGTAAAGAACAACATGTTAAGCGATGAAGCTATTATCTGTGCCAGCGTGGTCTTGCCAACACCCGGTGGCCCCCAGAATATCATAGACCGTGCCTGGCCGCTTTTTATCATCTGCTCCAACACGCGCCCCGGCCCTACCAGGTGCTCCTGCCCTATCAGGTCCTCCAACTTCACCGGACGAACCCGCTCGGCCAGAGGTATGTTCATATCAGCCATATTTTGTGAATTGTTTATCTATTTTCTGCCTAAATTAGCCGCTATGTTAGCGAGGATACTCTTGTTTACGGCTTTGTCATTGGTGCCATGCATACTGCATGCACAACGAGCCTCCAAATCTACACAAAATACCCCCCTCTCCAATATAGACCATAAACAACCCGGCACACCCATGCCGTCGTTTATCTTTATGGCCTATCAGGACACTACCGGCGGGGCAACCACTATATCAGGACGAAAGAATAAGAAGAAAAATAGATTTCAGGCGCCAGAGGACCCACGCTATACGCTGATGACCGACAAAGATCTGACAAGTGATGGCAACCTGTTTGTTATGCTGTTCAATCCTACCTGCTCGCACTGCGAGGATATGACAGTGATCTTCGAAAAAAATGCAGACGCATTCAAATCATCGAAATTGGTGCTGCTGGCTGCAAAACCTATGACCCCCTACATTCCCGATTTCGCGGAAAGGCACAATATTGCCAAATACAGGTCAATGTATATAGGTTGGGACTCTTCGGGCCTCGTTGAAGACATGTTCCTATACCAGCAACTACCCCAGATCAACATTTTTGACAACGAAAGGAAACTGATAAAGATATTTTCAGGCGAGGTACCCGCCGACACGATCAGAAAATTTATTAACTGATCTTTTCTATAAAAGAGAAAAAACCCTTTATCCCTCCCGAAGGCAGAGATATCAGGTTTCAATTTGTTGTGAGGTGCGGTTGAAAGACAGCAATTATGCCAGCCCTACTCCTTTGTTCTTCACATACTCACGGATCTTTCTGCAGTAGTCGAAATAACCGGTCTGCATACGGAACCAGAAAGTAGTGATGGTGAACAGAAACACACCCAGGATGGTGAATGTGATGATCTTGTCACCGCTGGTGAAAAACAATGCCGTCGCAGCCGCAAGAAGGAATCCCGAAAATATCAGGATCAACTGTGGGCCACCTGCATCCAATTTCCTCATTGAAGTTTTGATCACCACCTTGGTTTTTCCGCTGTCATCTTTAAAATCAAGCTCAGTAATGGGCAGAGTTTTGATCTCTGTCTCTTGCTCGGCATGTGGAATGATATTGATACCATAATCCATCTCCACTACCTCAAAATCAAGGTTGTGGATCTTCACATGTTTGCCCACCAATCTGTTCTTGATCTCATCCTTTGAGATCGGAGTAGAGAATTCGTGCGTTCTTGTAAAAAACATAGGCTGTGTTTTTAATTGTTAGAACTAATTTTAATAAAATTACTGACAAACCTTTACATTCCAAATAATATTGATAAAAAAAACCGTACAACCAAAATCATGCCAAATTTTTCATTAACATTTACATAAC
>JACSRV010000250.1 GCA_014879545.1 Chitinophagaceae bacterium
GGTAGACATAGTCGGGAGACTATGCCAAGCGAGAGAGTTTTAGTGTTTGTAGTAGCCCTTTCCAGGTATCAAATGCCTCACTCCTCCGGCTGGGTTCTCTACGTCGTTTTCACGCCTCGGAATTAAATGCGTGTGACAATGGAAAACAGTTTGGCCAGCTACTTTTCCACTATTGATTCCAATGTTAAATCCTTTGATGCTATTGTCTTTGCCTGATGCAATCTCCTTTCCCTTCATTAATAAATCCTGAATTGCATTTAGTTCGGGTTGAAAAATGTCAAAATACTCTGCGAAATGTCGTTTGGGTATTATGAGCATGTGGTGATGCGTTACGGGAAATTGGTCAAACATCAAGTATGCAAGGTTATTCTCATGCACAATCCTTTTTGAATCGACATTGCAGAAAATACAATCCTGCATTCGGTGATCGTATGTCTTGCCGATTCCCCTAAAGTCTACATCGTCGTGGTCTCGTTTCATAGCATTACATGAAAAACACAGTGCTTGATAGTTGTTTATCGAATCTGCACCCCCATGATTTTTTGGAACAATATGGTCTACTTCTAACGCGCGCTCACTATCCATGCACCCGCAGAGTTCGCAGCGGAAATGTGCCCTTTTAAGTACTTCGTATTTTATTGAGCCAGGAATCGCCGATCTACTTTTGCTACGATGTTGCCAAATCGTACTTCCTCTTTTTCCAATGTAGGCTTCAAGTTTTTCGTTACATATATTTATCAAGTCCGTTATTTCGCTCTCAGAGAGTTGCTCGAAACCACTAAGCCGATATTCTTTTTTCTCTTTGTCAACTATAGAGTGATTTCGAAGAACTCGGCCTACCATGTTATTTGTGATATTCTGATAGTATTCAATTTGCGAGGGGTCTTGCATTGATATTTCTTTTGCAATATCTGTGTCCGTAGCAACTCCCTTGTTACGCAACAGGCACTTTATCATCACAGGCTGATAAATGTGCGACATTTTCATTTTCTCTACCAGAAAGGTTCTTAGGGTGCGATAGCTCATACGTTTTTATTGGATGCACAAATTTCAGTTCTCGCCTAAATATAGATAAAAGTAGGTACTATGTTGTACGAGATTTCAATTTGTGTCAATTGCGTTAAGTTAGAGCTGGCGCACTCCTAATAATGGTATTTTCATTTGTCGTTATTCCGCACATTTTTTTTCTATGGTACTACCAAAAACGCACTATCACAGATATTTCTTTTGCCTGTTTTGGGCTGCGGTTGTAACTTGAATGGTGGTTGGAGGAAATGGAGGGTTGGATGTACATATTTCAAAATATTTTCACTTCTCAGGTGAGAAGTTTTCAGAAGGAAATGCGCAGAAGTGGGAAGTTTTTGGGAAGTTTTGGGAAGCGAATTGCGCAGCTGCTTCCCACCTTTTTATTGACAATCAATGGATTAGGCAAAAAGTGTGCAAGAGAAAAAAAATGCGCGGTAAGTACGCAATGCTCGGGAATTCTATTCGGAGGTGGTACAGGGGCTCAGGAGATTTCTCCTGTCGTCGAAATGACGGGTACTGTTGGGCGGTTACGAAATGACGGCATAGATTAGGCGTGGTATTTCCCAATTACGTGCTGCATGCCGAAAGGCATGTTACCAATTCCTGATTCCTTAAAAAAAGGGTTTACTCCACGGTCACAGACTTGGCCAGGTTGCGGGGTTGGTCTACGTTGCAGCCACGCATGATGGCTATGTGGTAGGCCAGCAGTTGCAGCGGCACTATGGTGATGAGGGGAGAGAGGATCTCTTCGGTCTCGGGCACCTCTATGATGTGGTCGGCCAGTTCGCGTATCTGTGTGTCGCCCTTGGTCACTACGGCTATGATCTTTCCTTTGCGGGCTTTTACTTCCTGCACGTTGGATACGATCTTTTCGTAGGCGCTTTTGTTGGTGGCGAGGAACACTACGGGCATGTTCTCGTCTATGAGGGCTATGGGGCCGTGCTTCATTTCGGCAGCGGGGTAGCCTTCGGCATGTATGTAGGATATCTCTTTGAGCTTCAGCGCGCCCTCCAGTGCCACGGGGAAGTTGTACCCACGACCGAGGTAGAGGAAGTTGGTGGCGTTCTTATAGATAGCGGCTATCTCTTTGATCTGGGCATCGAGCTGTAGAGTCTCTTCGATCTTGCGGGGGATGTTCTCCAGTTCGTAGAGGATCTCCCTCATCTTAGAGGTAGATATGGTGCCCTTGGCCTCGGCCATGCGCAGGGCTATGAGGGTGATGAGGGATACCTGTGTGGAGAATGCCTTGGTGGATGCAACGCCTATCTCGGGGCCGGCATGGGTGTATGACCCTGCATGCGACACACGGGCTATGGATGAGCCTATGACGTTGCAGATGCCGTAGATGAGTGCCTGGCGCTCCTTGGCCAGGTTGATGGCGGCAAGGGTGTCGGCGGTCTCGCCGGACTGGGATATGGCTATGACCACATCGTGCTCGGTGATGATGGGGTTGCGGTAGCGGAACTCGGACGCATATTCTACCTCTACAGGTATGCGGGCGAGGTCTTCTATCATGTATTCGCCAATGAGGCCTGAGTGCCAAGAGGTGCCGCAGGCTGTGACAATGAAACGCTCGGCATTGGCAATGCGGTTGATGTATTCGTTGATGCCGCCGAGCTTGATCCAGCCCTGTGCGGCGTTCATGCGGCCGCGCAGCGAGTCTTCGATGGCCTTGGGCTGTTCATAGATCTCTTTGAGCATGAAGTGCTCGAAGCCGCCTTTTTCGATGGTCTCGATAGTGAATTCGAGCTTCTTGATCTCGGGCGATTTTTCTACGTTGCCCAGTGTGCGGATCTGGTAGTTGCCGTCGCGGTTGATGACGGCATACTCCTGCTCGTCGAGGTACACTACGTTCTTGGTGTATTCGATGATGGGGGAGGCATCGGAAGCGATGAAGAACTCATCTTCGCCAATGCCTATGACCAGCGGGCTGCCTTTGCGGGCTGCAATAAGCTGGTTGGGGTTGCTTTTGTTGAGCACCACTATGGCGTAGGCACCCACTACTTGGTTGAGGGCGATGCGCACAGCATTGTCGAGCGAGGTATTCTCTTTCTTCTGCACCTCTTCAATGAGGTTGACCAGTACTTCGGTATCGGTATCGGAATGAAAGATGTAGCCACGGCTGATGAGCAGTTCTTTGATGGCGGCATAGTTCTCTATGATGCCATTGTGAATGATGGCCAGCGAGCCGGAGTGTGATATGTGGGGGTGTGCGTTGCGGTCGTTTGGCTCGCCGTGCGTGGCCCAGCGTGTATGGCCAATGCCGATGGTGGCATGGGTGCGGGCTTCATCAACAACGGTCTCGAGGTCGGACACCTTGCCGGCCTTTTTGAAAACGTTCATATCTCCGTTCAGCAGGGCGATGCCGGCGCTGTCGTAGCCACGATACTCGAGGCGTTTAAGACCTTTAATGATTACGGGATAAGCCTGTTTGGAGCCTATATAGCCAACGATTCCACACATAGTTTCACAGATTAATTGAGCTTGGAATATACGACAAATAATTTTGCCTTGTATAGGGAATTTGGGTGATTGCCACCACCGAGGATGGCCCGATAGGCACCTACATAGTCCTGGGTACCGGAGATGCGCAGGTGCAAAGTATCTTGTCCGGCGGCAATGCAGCCCATGATCTCGCGGGGGAGACCGATGGAGTACACGCGCACGTCTTTGTTGTCGCGTTTGAGGGTGTAGAGCTGACCGTCGAGAATAGAGAACGGGGCGAGGCTGGTGGTGGGGTAGCGGTCGTTCACTTCCACCACTGCTCCGGCGCTGGTGCCGGCAGGGTACACGCCATTGCTGACCTTGCGCGGATAGAGGCGGCTGAGGGGACTGTAGTTGAGGTCGTTGTAAACAGGCAGCATGGCCAGTTGCAGCTGTGCTTTGTTGATGACGCCCTTTGGCAAGCTCTTGATGCCGGTGATCTTGACATCGAGGCAGGCACCGGGTTGGTTCTGGATGGCTATGATGCTATCGCCGGGCTGCGTAGAGGTGAGAAGGGCATTGAGCGGTGTGCCGGCATATGCCTTGGTGACGTTGTTGAAGAAGCCGCAGGCCTCGCCATTGAAGAAGTATTGCTGCACGGCAGTGTCGGAGGTGCTGCCGTTGGTATGGTAGTAAACGGTAATGCGGGCGGCATTGGAGCTGTTGCTGCCATTGAGCCTGAAAAACGGATATGCCTTTGTGGGCGTAGTGCCAACGGGGCGCACCACCAACCCTTTGAAGAAGGTATTGAAGGCGGAGTTGGGGGTATTGGGGTTGTCGGTTGCTGCCTGCAGGGCAGGGGTGAGACGGGCCAGCAGGCCACCCAGATTGAGCGGCATGCGCAGGGCAGGGGCGTAGTTTTTGCCCTTGATGGATACCGAGTCGGACAGGTCGTTCACTTTAACCGTATATGGGTTGCTGAGTGGAGTGGCCTCGTCGATCTTTTTAGTAGTATAGGAATAGTAAGCGGTGTTGGCAGTGATATCCTCATCGAGGAAGAACGCCTGATAGGTCTGGGTGAGTGACTGATCGGAAGTGTCGCCGTAGGTGTAGCCGGCATAGGGCAGCACCAGGAAGGCCGAATCGATAGTGGCGTTGTTGTAAACGGCTATGGAAGGGTTGTCGGGTATGACCTGAAAGGCAGTATAGCCGGTCATGGTGCCGAAAAAGGGATCGGTGATGTGGCCGGCTCCCTGGTAAACGGGCAGGCCGGAGATAAAGAGACCGGAAACGGCGGTGTCGTCGTAGTAGGTTCGGGTGACGCAGCCGAGTTCGGTGCTGTAAACGCCCAGGGCGGTATCGGAAGGCGATATTTTCGCATCAATGATGGAGCCTTCTTTACAGCCCGTGCCGGCAATAGTAAGTGCCAGCAGAGCTACCAGTGCCAACAGGCTGAAACGGTTGTTCAAAGCGAGAAATTTGTGGGCTAAGATGGTGAAAGAAAATCTAAGACTCTGTTAAGCTTTTATACAGCTCGAGCAGCGGCGTTACATCTTCCTTCCAGCTTGGTTCATACTTGAGTACTTTCTTGTAGCGGCTTGGTTTCAGTTCGTCTATTACCTTTTTGTCCATGTCTTCAGAACCGAACACGACCACATCGGCACTTTTGCCACCGCCAATGGTGAGACCCCTATTCGATCCGTCCTTAAATGGATCGAGATCTTTTTCCTTAATCTCGGCGCTGATGAGCGCCTTTTTGGTGAAGTTGGGGTGGAGTGTTTCGTTGAACTGGTCGGCCTGTGCGGTGTAAACTACTTTGGAGTAGCCGAATACCGGTTCTTTCTTATAAGTGGTTTTAAGGTACAATGGCACGAGCGATGTCATCCAGCCGTGGCAGTGAATGACGTGTGGCGGCCATCCGAATTTCTTAACGGTTTCGAGTGCGCTTTTGCAGAAGAAGATCATGCGTTCGGCATTGTCTTCGAAGAAGTTGTCCTGATCGTCGCGGAAAACAGCTTTGCGCTTGAAGTAGTCTTCATTGTCCATGAAGTAAACCTGAAGGCGTGCGTTGGGGAGGGATGCTACCTTTATAATGAGGGGGTAGTCGTCCTTATCTATAATTACATTTATACCCGAAAGGCGAACGACCTCGTGCAGCCTGTGACGGCGCTCGTTGATGAGGCCGAAGCGGG
>JACSRV010000122.1 GCA_014879545.1 Chitinophagaceae bacterium
TGGCGTTGAGCAGCTCCGGCGGGAGAGAGACTCGAGACTTGGATCAGAAGAACGGTGCGTCGGGCCTGAAGGTGGGGGCGGCGTGGAACGGCAATTGGCGATGCCGTTCCACGCGTATGTCCGCTGGCTGCCAGATCGCGGAGTGACCGGTGTCCGGCGCTCGTCAGGCCGGTTTGATGTTGTTGTTCATCCGGAAGAGGTTATCCGGGTCGTAGCGTCGCTTGATCTCAGCCAGCCGCGCGTAGTTCTGGCCGTACGAGGCGCGCACCAGCGCCTCTTTTTCCTCGCCGAAGCCGGCGAAGTTGAGGTATGCGCCTCCAAGCCCGAACTTCTCCTGCAATGTGGACCACGTCTGACGCGCCCAAGCGATGCATCGATCGGTGTCGCGCGGGTCGGTCCAGGTGGTGTCGAGGCTGAGCATATGCCCGGCATCCCGCCGGACATAGGCGGTGGCATCTGCTGGCACGCGGCTGATTGCGCCGCCCAACTGCCAGAAATTGAGCAGGGACTGGGGCGATGGCCGCGTGTGAGCGACCTCGCAGAGGGTGTCGATAACGTCGTCCGTGGCCGATTTCAACAACAGTGATTTCCAGTAGTAGAACCAGCCGGCTGGAAAGAATGCGTCGAAGCCATTCTGCATCGCGACGTATGGGGCCGAACCGCTCAGGTCCACGAGCGGAGTGCCCCACTCGAAGACCGGTTTCAGCAGCTCTTCTCCCTCCGCGGGGTCGCCGGTGTAGGCGATCTGAATCGCCACGATCGGCGTTCCGTGCAATTCCTCGGGGAAGTCGGGGATGGCCGGCACACTCCAGAAGATCGCGGCGGGCGCGAAATCGTCAGGAGCGGACTCGGCGAAGTCCCGGTACTTTCGGAGAATGGCCGGCGCATCATCCATCGTGAACAACGGAACCGCTGAATACAACTCCCGTGGGATCGGATAGACCTCGAATTCGAACGAGGTCACGACTCCGAAGTTGCTCCCGGCGCCCCGGATTGCCCAAAAGAGATCGGAGTTTTCGGTCTCGCTCGCCGTGCGAACCTGACCATCCGCAGTCACGATCTCGACCGATCGGAGATTGTCCAACGCAAGACCAAATGCGCGATGGAGATACCCCAGCCCTCCATGGAGAGTGAGCCCGGCAATGCCCGTGCTGCTGAGCGTTGGACGGACGTGCGCTACGACAAAGACCATCAGTACACCTTCAGGCATGCAAATGTGCGCCAGCCGCTGCATACCGACGCCGCTTATGTGAACTTCGAGCTGGACGTAAATTTCTTCTTCTGTACTGAAGCGGCTGAAATAGGTGGTGCCACAACGTTCATAGATTCCGACGACCTCATTTACATTCTGGAAAAATTCGAGCCTGAACTTTATGCCAAACTGAAAACCGTAGAGGTAGACTTCGGCAAGGGCGAGGATCAGCGTAAACGCAGAAAGATCATTGACACCGACGAACGCGGCGTAAAACTTAACTGGAACTACTTCAGGGTGATGCCAGACAACCCCGCTGATGTCATTGAAATGTGCGAGCAGTTTCACCAATTCCTGGAGAAGAAAATAGTAGAGGGCGGCCTGTTGTTCCCCGTGTATCTGAAACCGGGAGACGCTGCTTTCTTCCAGGATGACCGACTGCTTCATGGCCGCAACTCGTTCTACGGCGCACGCACACTCATCAAGGGCGGATTCAACTTTAACTAATGAGCACCGCTCATATTTCCGTTAACGGACTGATTGTCAACCGAATAGGATTTGGTTGCTGGCAGCTAGCCGGCGCTTATGATCTGAATGGAAGACCCAATGGCTACGGCACTATTGATTCTGACGAGTCGGTGCGCGCTATTCATATGGCATTAGACCATGGCATCAACTTCTTCGACACAGCTGTGGCCTACGGAGCCGGCCGATCGGAAGAATTGCTGGCTGCCGCATTGAAGTCATACAGCGGTGCCGGAACGTACACTCCGGTTATTTGCACAAAGTACGGGATCATTGAGGGCTCAGATAGTGACGACGATGACTTCTCTGCTCCCAATATGGTTCGAAGTGTGGAACACAGCCTTAAACGTCTGCAGACCGATTGTATAGACGTACTGCTGCTGCACAACCCACCCGATGATATGAACCTGACCGAATTGGACAGAGAACCATTCGAGCGATTGATACGCGAAGGCAAGATAAGGTCTTATGGTGTTAGCTGCCGCACCCAAAAGGGTGTAGCCAACGTATTGAAGCACAACTTCGGCAGTATTGTAGAAGCAGTTTATAATGTGCTGGATCGCCGGTATGGGTCGTTCTTCTCTGATGAACAGTACAAAGACCGGTACACCTTCATTTCAAGGGTGCCGCTGGCGTCGGGATTCATCGCACCACGAACACTTACGGAAAACCGCACATTTGCCACGAACGACATCAGAAGCAATTTCAACGCAGAACAGGTGGAATGGGTGACCGGAGCCGTTAGGCAACTGGGCTTTCTGAACGACATGGAAGGTGGTATCACCGTGAGTGCGCTGCGTTTCCAACTATCTAACCCCTACAATACACTTTCTATCCCCGGCATCAAGAACACAAAACAACTTAAAGACGCGCTGCTCGCCACCGAGCTCGGCCCTCTGCCGGCAGACGTGATCTCGGCTATTGAGGCGGCTGTTCCTGAGGTATTCTACAGGTGGCGGTAGTAACTGGATTATGTTTTGCGTGAAATATGTCTATTTTTGAGCATGGCCGCATCGTATGGGAACAAAAGCCTGCTCACTTCTTCACTGATATCGGTGGGATTGCTGGTGCTGGCATATTTTGTTGTAAGGCACAGCATCGTATTTCTTCTGGTGGCGTTTGGCATAGTTATGTCGGATATGTATATGTACTTCCCGAGATATCAATTTGTTCGCATCACCGATGACACACTCAGTCTTTCGTCGGTCAACCCAATGCGCAAACCTATATCGGTAGCCAAGGCAGCAATAAGGAATATTAAAATAGAAACCCATAACGACCTGCTTTATACCATCAGGATCAATACGAGTACCGGAGAAGTAACCGCGCCGGTTATCATTTACCCCTCCGAAATGAAGGAACTCGCCGGAACCCTAGAGTCATTGGGGCTTCAGACAGAAACCGTGAAAGAAAAACAATAGGGCAAATCAGAGCCCGTAAGCAGATCATGTGGACAGAAAAGACCAATAACAGGCTGTATGTAGTGGCGTTGCTGTTTCTTATTGCCAACTTCGCTTTTGCATTCTACCAGCATTACCACGCCATACTTGACGGCGATATGTCGCTGGTGGCTGTGCCGGCACCCAACTTTGTGCGAGTGCTGCACGACCCGCTCGGATTGGGCGTTCTGTTGCATGGCGATCACTACAATGCCACCAACCGGTTTGTGTTGCATGCGTCCATTTATGCTCACTTCAGAACGTGGCCCTTCTTTTTCCAGAAATTCACCGACCCTATCAGCAGCGTTTACCTAGCAAGCGCGCTGGCAAAAACCGTTTGGCAGATCGCATTCACCTATCTTATAGGCGTTTATGTAAGCGGCAGCTTTCGCATATTCAACGGTCGTTTTCTGCTTGCTGCTGTCTTGCTGACGCCATTGTTTCAGAACTGCGGCTACGTATGGGACATCGGCATCATAGACCCGCCTATTTCCTACGCCTTCTCCTATGCCTTTTCTGTATTGTTGGTTGGCATCTTCTTTCTGCCATTCTTCCTGCTTCTGTTTCACAAACGCAACATCAGCTTCGGACCTTTGCTAACGGGTGTGCTACTGGTGCTTTCGTGGGCTGTAGCCTTTAACGGGCCGGTGAGTGCGCCGGTGATCATTCTTGGTTGCGGGTTCATGTGGCTGGAGCTATTTCGCCAACGATGGGTTAAAAACAGCGGCGCCTCCCTAAACTCGCGACTGACCACTACGATAAAAGAACTTCCGAAACCGGTGATGTTTATTACTGGCTTCGCGGTGCTGATGGCGTTCTATTCTTTCTATGTAGGAAAGAACAATATTGAGAACTTCACCCAGCAGATGTCGCTGGCAGCACGGTATCAACGCCTACCATCGTCTATCATTCACATGTTCAGCGGTGAAGGATTAGTACTGTTGATGTCTATGATAGGGGTTAACCTCGCCGTCCTTGCAAGTGCCGGCACAACCGAAAGCCGCAAGATGCTGCGCCTGTTTGTATGGATAGCCATATTTGCATCAGCATATATGTTGCTGCTGCCGCTGGGTGGTTACCGTTTCTACCGCCCGCAGATAGTGCGTCGCGACGTGATGGTGCCTGTCACTACCGCGCTTATTGCCTTCTATGTGCTTTCGGCCTACTATCTCATCACCAACATCCGACCGGTACAGTTCAAGTTATACTTGTTCATAGTGCTGATACCACTGGCGCGTTTGTTCCTCGCCGATAAAATGTTCAACCAGTTTGACAACAGCTGCGAGCGCAGAGCAATGTCGATGCTTGCAGCAGCCAAAGAAAAAGTGGTAGAACTCCCCGGCGACTGCACCGTAATGGAATGGTACAAGGTCACCACTCCCGCCGACTCTAAAAAGAATACCGACATGATGCGCGTGCTCGGGATCATCAGCGAAGAGAAGCTATACTATCAGAAGTAGGTATCAGCCGCGCTCTGTGCGGGTACTATTCGATTTATTTTTGTTTCTTTACCACAAAAAACGATGCTTTTCAACTCGTTTGAATTTGTACTGTTTCTTATCACTGTTTACTTTTTATACTGGTTCGCTTTCAGTAAAAATCTGGCTGTCCAGAATATTCTATTGCTTGCTTGCAGTTATCTTTTCTATGGCTTCTGGGACTGGCGATTCCTTTTCCTCCTGCTACTCTCCACACTTATAGACTATGGATTTGGTCTGCTTGTTTACCGGTCGGAACGAAGGAAGAAGCTGTACCTATGGCTCAGTATATTCAACAATCTGGCGGTTCTGGGGTTCTTTAAATACTACAACTTCTTTGTTGGCAATGCCCAGGACGCACTGGCACTCATGGGCCTGCACACCGACCCGTGGTTGCTGAACATAGTGCTGCCGGTTGGTATCTCTTTCTACACCTTCCACGGCATGTCCTATGTGTTCGACATATACAATGGCAAGGTGACACCTACTCGGAACTTTGTGGACTACGCGGTATTCGTTTCCTTCTTCCCGCTACTGGTAGCCGGCCCTATCGAAAGGGCATCGCACCTGCTGCCACAAGTACAGAAAAAGCGCACATTCTCGTTCGAACAAACGGTGGCAGGTATGCGCCTGATACTGTGGGGCTACTTCCTGAAGGTGGTGATAGCAGATACCCTCTCAGTATTCGTGAACGACATATTCGCCAACTACAAGACCCTCTCCGGCTCTACGCTGGTACTTGGGGCGGTGTACTTTTCCATTCAGATCTACGGCGACTTTTGCGGCTACACCAACATAGCGTTGGGCGTGGCAAAGTTGTTCGGCTTCGAGCTGTTGTCGAACTTCAGGTATCCCTACTTCTCGCGCAACATCGCGGAGTTCTGGAAGCGGTGGCATATATCACTTTCATCGTGGTTCCGCGACTATCTGTATATACCACTGGGCGGCTCACGCGTGAGTACGGCCAAAGTAGTGCGCAACACCTTTATCATCTTCCTGGTGAGCGGCTTCTGGCATGGTGCCAACTGGACATTCATAGCCTGGGGTGGCATACATGCGCTGCTCTTCATTCCGCTGTTGCTGAGCAACAACAACCGCAAGTTCACCAGCGAGGTGGTTGCCGACAATACACTACTTCCGTCACTGCGCGAGACTTGGCAAATGACCGCCACCTTCGCGCTGGCCACCTTCGCGTGGATCTTCTTCAGAGCACCCGATGTGGGTGTTGCGGTCGACTATATTCAACACATAGGGCATGGCCTGCTGCAGATGCCCACCAAACGCCTGGGCATAGCCTATGTCATCATTCCGCTGGTGATAGACTGGCGCCAACGCCACGATGAGCGCACCGTGCTGAACTACAGGAACAGGCTGGTACGCTGGGGCATGTATGTGGCGCTGGGCACTGCCGTGCTGGTGTATTCGGTGTACAACCAGGGCACATTCATTTACTTCCAATTCTGACGCGACATGAAACAACTCTTCAAAAAGTTCCTGCTTTATGCCGCTATAGTTTCCGCCATCTACTGGGGTTACCTCACCACCATGTCGGCCATATTGAACCGCGACAACCTGTATAAAGTAGATGCACAGAAGACAGTGTTGTTAATGGGCGATTCGCACATTGCCTATGGCATCATAGACTCCAATATGGAGCACGTGGTCAACCTGTCGCAGCCGGCTGATATGTACCTGTACAACTACCTGAAACTGCAGAAGCTGCTGCCGCAAAACCCTCAAATACATACCGTGGTAATAGGGTGTGCGGGCCACAACATACAGCAGTTCTGGTCTGATGTGTTCCTTACCAAACAAGGCTTCACACAAGCCAAGGTGCAGAACTACTACCACCTGCTGAGCGCCGCAGACATGTCCTACCTTCTTTACCACAGCCCGGAGCAGGTGATAAAGGGCGTGGTGGGTCTGCCGAAGTTAAAGACGCCCTATCTGCTGAAGATCGTCAGACACCAGCCGGTGACCCTCGAACAACTGAAGATCGGCGGGTATGCTTTTCATGATGACAAGCTGGACCTGAACAAGAACCGCGCTGACGTGGAGAAGCTGAACCGGAAGGGCACCGATCAACTGGCCTTGTGGACGTGGCACATAGACTATCTGCACAAAATAGTGGACCTCTGCAAGAGCCGCGGGGTGAACGTGGTATTTGTGAGAACACCCGAACACAAGCTATTTCCGAAGCCGATAGAACCGGAGTTCCAGAAGTTCCTGACGCGTGAATTTCCGGAGGTGCCGTTTGCCGACTTCATAAAGATGGATCTCCCTGATTCCTGCTTTGCCGATCTGGACCACCTTAATTACTACGGCGCCAAAGTCTTCAGCGATTCCTTCGCGCACTTCGCCGAAACGCTGCGATAATTACCGAAAACCGTGAAAATAACGGGGTTGGACAAATGAAAATAAACTCTATTTTTGTGCTACACGCTATTTGTTTGCTATTACCTGTACGTTATCATGCCACACCCCACTAAGATGTTGAAACAATACCTGCCCGCACTCATGTTGTTATTGCCTGCCACTGTGTGGGGACGGGCGAAGAAAGACACCATCACCACCAAACAAGGGGTGGAGATATTTGTAAAGAGCGATCAGTCGAAAAAGCTGAAGATCATTGCTGAACTGCAGCTGCTGGCCGCCGAAGCAGGGGCGAGCGACTTTGCCCGCATAGGAGCCGGCTTTAATGCCGACTACATTCACCGCAAGTACTTCTCGGCCAACGCAAGTTACAAGACCACATTCTACAGCTATTTGCAACAAAGCGAAGCAACAAAAAGCTACAGCGACACCAAGCTGAACCCCTTCAGTGCGGGCAGCGCGGGTGTGCGCCTGCACATAATGGACGGCAAAGGCTGGGAGCGCCGCAAGATGACCCTTGATGCCTTTAAAGAAGTGGACAACAAGGGGCAGAGGCGAACTACCATGCGGTTTACCAAGGCCCGCTTTCCGTGCCGCCGCATATTTGCGGTGAGGGGCGGCGGATACTACAGCACCGCACCCATCTCGACAAATATGACAGCGGACATCTTCAAGCCGCTAGAGAAGGGATCGCTGACCACCACCGATGGCACCGTGTTTGGTAACGACTACTACACCAACACACGCACTATGGGCTTTTATGGCGGGCTTACGCGGCTCACGCATATGAAGATGAAGACCACCAGCACCATCAACTGGTTTGAAGGGGAGGCCAAACAAACGGCCATCTTCAAAGAGGTGTATGCCGACGTAATATTTGCCAACACCACGATAGACCCCATTCCGGTGAAGGGCAAAGAATACGCCATAACACCCAACGCTCCCGGCAGCTTCAGTCTGAATGATATAGGCTGGCGCATAGGCGGCCGGCTGATATCGACACGGAAGCGTGTGAACATGGGCACCAGCTACGAGCTGGGCAGTCGCCCGGGCCTCAAACAAAGGGGCGCATATCTGGCCATCGGGATAACGCTGGCGTGGGTGAAGTAATTTTCGGAACTGAAAGAATATGTAACTTTAGTTCCTCTATCCGATAACCTTCAAATTGTCCGCCTTATGAAATGGTACATCATCGCCATCAAAAAATATGCAACCTTCACGGGACGCGCCCGCCGCAAGGAGTTCTGGATGTTTGTCCTTTTCAATATCATCTTCGGCATTGTGGTGAAGCTGCTGGATGATATGTTCGGGCTGAGTTTTGACAAATCGGGGATGATGAACGGCGGTGTGCTGAATATGCTGTACAGCCTGTTCATACTTGTGCCCACACTTTCGATAACGGTGCGCCGGTTTCATGATATTGGTAAAAGCGGATGGATCTACTTCCGGTTTGTACTGGTATCTATCATTGCCACTATCATCTGGATCAGCATTATTGTGGTGAAGCTGGTGCAAGCCGGTATTTCGCTTGATCCGGAGGACATTGACTTTACCGCAATGAAACCTGCCATTGTACCAACCCTCGTTTACGGTCTCCTACTTTTGGTGGTGGGTGTGTGGTCGCTTATACTTATGGTGCGCGACAGCCAACCGGGCACCAACAAATATGGCCCCAACCCTAAGGAAGGTGAAGACTTCGTTCAAGTATCCGAATAATAACCGGGCAGACTTCCCAGGTGCGCAATTTTTTGTTTGTTTCCCGCTGCGGCGGGCAGGTTTTATCTAATTCGTTGATTTTCAATAAAATTGCCCCGTAAAGAGGGTTGATCTGCTTGGGAAAACTGCGCAAAAACTTCTCACCTGCCTAGTCGGCAGGCAGGCTTGCTTCTTCCCGAATGCTTTCGGGACAGGCAAAAACTGCGCACCTGCTTCCCATCTGCTTCCCATCTGCTTCTCACCTGCCTAGTCGGTAGGCAGGCCTACCTGGTTGGCATGGAGGAAAATTCAACAAATGCCTGGCTTGCGGGAAAGTTCAATGATCGCGAAAAAGTCACGATCACTTATACAAAACCTTAATGCGTTCGATTTCTACTCGAATATCATACAAAGACGGGGATTTACCACGAAGAAAAATCTATGATAAAGCACTTTTGGAGGTATGATAGAAAAAATATGATGCCCCGGCGAGGTAGGAATTAATCCCACTTCTTTTTGAAGTCGCCGCGGGAGAAGTATTTTTCTATGAGGCAGTAGAGCACAATAAAGAAGTAGCGGCTGCCCATCTCGCGGATCTTGAGGTTCGATGTGCCGTGCTTGCGGTTGCGCCACGAGTTGGGCACTACTGCAAATGTGTAGCCGCGAACGACCGCTTTCAGTGGCAGCTCGACCGTAAGGTTGAAGTGTGGTGACATGAATGGCTTCAATCCTTCCATGGCGCGACGGCTGTATAGCTTGAACGCATTGGTGGTATCGCGATAACGCATCTTGAATACGATGCTGATCATACGATTGACAAAACGGTTCAGATAAAGTTTCTTCTTAGGATAGTCTATCACTTCTCCTCCCTTGCCCCAACGATCGCCGAATACGCAATCGACCTTTTGCTCTATCATGGTGTTGTAGAACTTAACGAGGTCTTTGGGATCATCAGAAAGGTCGGCCATGACGATGGCTACACAATCGCCGGAGAAGTTCTCGAGGCCTTTGCGAATGGCGTAGCCGAAGCCGTTGTGCGGTGGCGGGTTGAAGATGGTGCGTAGTGATGGCATGGTCTTCTGCAACTCTGTGATCACCTCTATGGTGTTGTCTTTAGAGTTGTCGTTGATAACGAGGAGCTCGTGATCGATACCCTGAGCCTGCAGTTCAGAATAGAATGCATTCAGTGTGTCGGGCAGGTTGAGCGCCTCGTTGTATGCCGGTATAACTACGCTTAATTTCATTGCTGCTGATTTTTGGGTACTGTGTATTCCTGAGTGAGGGTTTTTAGTTTATGAACCGGGTCATTGGTTGTGCCAATGACCCGGGAATTTTATTCGATATGTTGTGGTCGGTATTACTTAACCCTTGCTTTCATGTTCTCGAAGATCTGCTGCATGGTAATTTCCAGATCGTACTTGTATTCCCATGTAGGGTAGTGTTTCTTGAACTTGCTTACGTCTGATATGTACCAGATATGATCTCCTGAGCGGTTGCCATCGGTGTAGCTGTAGTTCATTTTGTTGCCTGTGATCTTCTCGCACATATCAATTGCTTCCAGCATAGAGCAGTTAGAGAAACGGCTACCGCCGGCATTGTACACCTGACCACCCGGCTGCGGGTTCTGGTAAAAATGCCAGAACATATTCACGAGATCCCATGCGTGGATATTGTCGCGGACCTGCTTGCCTTTGTAGCCGAAGATCGTGTAGTGATCGCCGGTGATGGCACACTTCATGAGGTAAGAAAGGAAGCCGTGCAACTGCGCGCCCGAGTGCTGAGGACCTGTGAGGCAACCACCACGGAACACAGCGGTGTTCATGTCGAAGTATTTGCCATATTCCTGCACCATGATATCGGCAGCCACTTTTGACGCGCCGAACACAGAGTGTTTAGAGTTGTCGATGCTCATGCTCTCGTCGATACCTTCTTTGAAGAACGGGTGCGACTCGCTGATCTCCCAACGTTTTTCCAGCTCTACCAGCGGCAGGAAGTTTGGTGTGTCGCCGTATACCTTGTTGGTAGAAGTGAAGATGAATACCGCCTTTGGGCAATAGAGACGGGTAAGCTCCAGGAAATTGAGCGTACCGTTGGCATTGATCGTAAAGTCAGTGATCGGCTCTTTAGCGGCCCAGTCGTGGCTGGGCTGTGCTGCCGTATGCACTACTATTTTGATGTCGGTGCCATATTCTTTGAAGATGGTCTCGAGCGAAGTATAGTCGCGGATATCGTGGTTGTATGCCTTGTAATTGCTGTACTTACTTTCCAGCACTTCTTTGTTCCATTTGGTGGAAGCCGAAGGACCGAAGAAATAGGCGCGCTGATCGTTATCTATACCGATAACGAGGTCCATTTTGTCGGCAAGGAAGCTTACGCTTTCGCTGCCTATGAGGCCATTAGAGCCACTTACTACTGCTATGTTCATTTATTATGCGTTTAATATGGGTTTCAATTGTTGTTCGTTGGCGTGTATCCAGTTGAAGGTATCGGTGATGATATCTTTTACGTTGCGTTTGGGTGCCCAACCGGTAAGGGCTGTGATGCGTGTATTGTCCGTGATGTATAAAGGAATGTCTCCTTTGCGGTTCTCCATTACGGACGATGCACCAACTTTGTTGCCGGTGACCTCGGCGCAGATGGCCGTGAGCTCCTGCAGTGACACACTTGATTCCAGACCGCCGCCGGCGTTGAGCGTTTTACCATTTACCACATCAAAGTTGTGTATCTCATAGTCAACGAGATCGAACAGATCGAAGATGTGGAGGGCATCGCGCACCTGCTTGCCGGTGCCACCATAGCCAAAGTAGGCCACATCGCGACCCCAATAATGACGGGCTACCCAGAGGGTGATGACACCCTGGTCGACCTTGCCCATCTGATGAGGGCCTGCAATGACGCCGCAGCGATTGATAACGTAGTTCACACCGAAGAATTCGCGGAACTCTTCTATCAGCAATTCTGATGCCAGTTTTGTGGTTCCGTACACCGAACGAGCCTTATCGAGCGGGAAATCTTCGCTGATGCCCTTGCTGCTGATGCCCGGCAGGTCTTGCTGCGCAGCTATTTCGAAGCGGGTGGCGCCTTCGGTGATCTTGATGTTCTCGAGGTGAGGAATAGGATATACGCGGCTGGTGGACAGGAAAATGAACTTGGCGCCTGTGCGCGCTGCAAGCTCCAGGGTATTGATAGTGCCGGAAAGATTGGTATTGATAACGTAACTGAGTTCGGCACCCATGCCGGCCATTACAGATGGCTCGGCCGCGGCATCGATGATATAGTCGAACTTGCGGTTCATTTCGAGGTCTTCGCGGTTGCGGATGTCACCATGAATGAACTCGATGCCGGCAGCTTTAAGCTTCGGGAGGTTCAGTTCTGAACCGCGACGTTTGAGGTTATCGAGCGTGACGATGGTGTAGGCTGGGTATTTTGCTTTGAGCATCAATGCCATGTTGCTGCCTACAAAACCACAACCACCGGTAATGAGGATAGATATATTATTCACATTATTAATTTGGGTTGCAAAATTAGGTGAATAAAGCCACCCCAACCTAATATATAAGAATAAAAGTTGTTAAAATAGATTCAAATACCACGAAAGTGGTATATCGGTACGACGTTTTGTAGACCCAATTGTTTAACCACCAGATCGTTATTTCTTCTTCTCCGGTATTGCCAGTTGCCAATTATCGGGGTTGATCTCGATATTCTGACGCTTTCCGTCTTTGTATTCCTGTACTTTTTCAGCCCAGTGTTTGTCTTCGAGTATCTTTTGTTCGTTGCGGCCCTGAAGCAGGAAGTACAGACCAAAAACGATGTAGTCACGTACCCGAAGTATACCGTCAGAACCTATGATGAGGATCCAGGCGAATACGGTGTAGGGAACAAAGTAGTACCGCGGGCAATCGACCGCAAAGACCACTGCCTCCATGGGCCAAAAAGCTGCAATGAAGCTACCGAGATATACAGCAGGAGTGATGAGTAACATGTATTTACGGGGAGCATTGATCCGTTTGTAGTTGACCACAAGGAAATAAATGATGACAAGGAACAAAGCCGACGAAATGGCCATCCCGAAATGTGAAGGCATGGCAGGCAAAAGGTTGTTTCGTTGGAAATAGAGATCGTTCATCAAGTACATTACCAATTTATACAGGTGGTATTCCTCGGGAGAACCGGGGATGCCACGTGTATTGTTTGAGGTGATTATGAGCAAAAATTGAACACAGCCACCCAACATGATGACTCCGTAGGGAATTAGCTTCCGAAATGTCATTTGCTTGCGTTCAAGGAGAACTATAAGAAAAGCTGCAGGTGATAACAGCAATGAAAATGGACCGGTAAGCGAAACCAATGTCAATGCGACCAAACGGCGCGCCTTCCCTTTGGTTGAATCGTGATACCTGGAACCAATGAAAAGGAAACTGACGAGGTAAAGTGAAGTAACCCAGATACTGTTTGTTATATTCATGTATACATCACCACCGATGGGTACCAGCACAAAAACAGATGCGAAAACAACGGCAAACCGCAAGCCAAGGCGATAGGCACTTTGAAGTAGCTCTATGCCTACCCACAATGCCAAGAAGAAGTATGTGAGGTTGTAACATAAAGGAATATAGGTAAGATCGACTCCAAGCGTTCCCCAAGTGAAAGCGGTAAGCCTTGGAATGGTGTGCAAATAGCCCGCATATGGCATAATCAATGAGTGCCAGCCATTTTCGAGATATTGCTGCAAGAATACGGGACCATCCTCGGCATATATCTGCGGATTGAGGAAGGCATCGTATCTGTGATAAAACAATCCGGCCGTAATGAGCAGGATAGTAAGCAAGACATCGCGAGTTTTCAATTGTTGGTTTCCGGCAATATTTTCCATAGGCAGCAAATATAAACGTTATTCAATTGATGAGATTTGTGTACAAAAAACGGGGCTGCCAGTTGGCAGCCCCGCGGATATTTTACTTATTGACAATTATTATTTAGCGATAACGAACTGCTTGGTAACATTGCCACCTTCTGTAGCGATGTTCATAAAGTAAGTGCCGTTTGCGAGGTCTGCAACAGAAATCACTTCAGAGAACAGAGTACCACCTGCAGCGAATTTGTTTACAGATACTGTCTGACCCAGCGCGTTCACGATAGATATCGTTGTAGCAGTAGAAGAAGGCAGATAACCTTCAACACGCACTACGTTTGCAGCCGGATTAGGGAACAGCTCAACATCGCTCATAACCAGAGAAGCTTTAACATCTGTTGGTGCAGGGTAAACTTTCTGCATGAGAGATACTTTAGCCCTGATCGAGTTCTGGATAGCACGATCTGTGTTGGTTGTACCATATTTCTGAACGAGGCCTACTACTTTTACCTGCTTGTAAGGAACGCCTGCAGGAATAGTGTAAGTGTAAGTTTTAGTTACAGAATCGCCGGCAGCCGGGTTGGTGAAAGCGGCATCGCCCCAGATGCTGCCACCTGTAGCCAATACCTTTGTAACAACACCCATGTGCGCATACCATGAAGATGGCGTGATAGGGCTACCTTTGCCCATGTACCATGAACCTGTTGTTGTGTTCATGTAGCTACCCTGAGGGTAAGTAGCACTTGAGATACTGTCTTCAATGATATAGGCATTGATCCTGAAACTACCTGTTGAAGCAACGAGTGCCTTACCTGTAACTTTTACTGTAACGAGGCGGGTAGCAGTGTCGTAAGTAGAGATCATACGAACATCGAATGTAGGAGTAACACCATACTGTACACCGGTAGCTGCAGCCCATGAGCCACGACCCATCTGGCAAGACGTTGCAGAAGACGGATAAGGAACACGGTCAACAGTTCCACCAGGGAAGCCTGTGATGTACGCAGCATTAAACGGATCGCCTGTAAGTGCCATACCGTCGCCGTTGTGAAACGCTACAGCGATGCACCTTGGATAAGTGGGTTCGATAGTTTCCTGAATGCGCTGAGAGCCGTCAGGGCAGTATCCGCACCAGGTACCTGTTCCCTCTTCGAGCAATACATACTTCTGACCGCCAGTAGCTACTTCGCTCTGCGCATAAGCACCTGCAGCTCCAAGAACCGCAGACATGCCTAAAAGGATAGATTTCAGTTTCATTTTTGTTTGGTTTTAGTATTAAAAATATTTTTCGTTATTGCAATCTAGCGAAAACGATTGATTTAACAAAAAATTTATTGCGACTAAACAAAAATATCCCTTGGGGCCTGTTTGGGCCTTAGTACCATCCAAATCATAAAAAACAGGTGCGGAACCAGGTAAATACCCTATCCTTCACACCCGTCATCCCTTTAGTAACTCCTCCGACCTGAGTTTGGCGGAAGAATCTGAAAATTAGCATCGATCACGTGATCAAGGATGCCCTTTCCGCCGAACTGTATGGTTTGCCTGCCGAATGGGAAATGTTGCCTGCCGAACGGTAATAACTGATAGGATTGTTTTTGATGTACTTTTGCGGCTCAGAAAAAACGACAAATGAAATCACAAATTAATATACAGGTGGAACTGGCGGAAGATAAGATGCCGGTGAATATAGAATGGACGGCGCCGGATGGTGGAGTGCCGGACTGGCAGAAATCGAAGGCGATGCTGCTGGGATTGTGGGACGGCGAGGAAAAATCGGCGATGAGGATAGACCTGTGGACGGGCAAGATGATGGTGGATGAAATGAATGATTTCTTCTATCAGACCATCTTCGGCATGGCTGATACTTACCTGCGCGCTACACGCAATGAAGAAATTGCGAAAGAAATGAAAGAATTTGCCAAGAGCTTTCTGAAGAAAGCGAGCGACGCACTGGAAAAAGACGGCAAATAAGCGTTTGTCGAAGGAATTTTATTTATTGACCTTTTAATACTAAGCACTATGTCTCTTGAAGCAAGGGTAATGGATGAATTGAAAAACGCTATGCGTGCCAAAGACGAGGCTGCACTGCGTACACTGCGCGCTATAAAGGCGGCCATCATTATAGAAAAAACCGCTGAGGGCGCCAGTGGCGAAATAAACGAAGCGACTGAAACGAAAATGCTGCAGAAGCTGGCAAAACAACGCCGCGACTCGCTGGACATATATGTGAAGCAGAACCGCGAAGACCTTGCTTCGAAAGAGCGTGAGGAACTGGCGATCATAGAGAAATTCCTGCCACAACAAATGACTGCCGATGAACTGAAGGCTGAAGTAAGCGCCATTATTGCACAGGTGGGCGCTAAGACACCTGCCGACATGGGCAAGGTGATGGGCGTGGCCAGCAAACAACTGGCAGGCAAGGCCGACGGCAAGGCGATAAGCGAAATGGTGAAACAATTGCTGGCGCAGTAATCTTTAATAAATTTTCATTGCGATCCGCATGGAGTGGGCAGTTGCCACGCCGTGCGGATTGCTTACTTTTGGAAACATATGCCGTTAGATATTGCCGGACTGGTGATCATTTTACTGTTCTTCCTGCGGGGCTACTTTAAGGGGCTGATAGTGGCCGCATTTTCGGTGCTGGCCATTCTGCTGGGGGTGCTGTGCGCGCTGAAGTTGTCGCAGACGTTTGCCACGTGGCTGCTGGAACAGGGCTATGTGAGCAGTCCGTGGGCACAGGTGGTGAGCTATCTGGCGCTGTTCATAGGTGTGGTAATACTGGTGCGCATGGCAGGCAAACTGCTGGAGAAGGCGGCGGAGGGACTGATGCTGGGCATAGTGAACAAACTGCTGGGAGGTGTACTCTACGCCTTTATGGGTGCAGTGCTGTGGAGCTCGCTGCTGTGGATAGGGGCGCGGGGACACATCATATCGGAAGAGACGATAGCAGCATCAAAGTCCTACAAGCCATTGTCGGGACTGGCGCCGTGGTTCTTTGAACAGGCCGGCAAGCTGCTGCCTTTTGTACAGGATACTTTTTCAAAACTGGAACACTTCTTTGATACCGTAAACGCGCAGCCGACCAATGTGGGTACTCATTGACAACTATGACTCGTTCACGTGGATACTGCACCACTACCTGCAACAGGCGGGTGGCAACTGTGTAGTGTACCGGAATGACGAAATAGATGTGGCACAACTGGAGGCGATGCAACCGGAGCGGCTGATACTATCGCCGGGGCCGGAGACTCCGCGGCAGGCAGGCATCACGATGGCGGCAATAGAAAGGTTTCATGACCGCATACCGATATTGGGTGTATGTCTGGGGCATCAGGCCCTTGGCATGTACTTTGGTGCGCGGCTGGTGCATGCGCCCGAACCGGTGCATGGCAAAACAAGTACTATCACGCACAACGGGCATGCTCTGTTTGCGGGACTTCCCAAGCAGTATGATGTGATGCGCTACCACTCGCTTGCGATAACTGATACGGAAAACAGCGGTCTGCAAGAAATAGCTCATACAGCAGATGGCACGGTTATGGCAATTGCGCACACCCAATACCGATGCACGGGTGTGCAGTTTCATCCGGAGTCGGTGGGGACGGAACATGGATTGGTGATGCTGCGCAACTGGGCGGCGATGCCATAAAAAAGGGCCCGGTATTGCCGGACCCTCTTCTACTTATTCCAGTACATTCTACTGTATCTGTATCATGATATTTTTGGTAAACCCGTCGGCAGCGATACGCACGGCGTAGATGCCCGGTGCAATGCCTGCAAGCGACAGCGCCTTGGTGCCTGTACCTGCGTTCATATCCACATCAACGGTTACCAGACTGCGACCGGCCATATCGGTGATACTGATATTGCCTGTTACGGCTTTGTTGATGCTCCAGTGAACATTAAGTATGCCAGTGGCAGGATTTGGATAAACCGTCACAAACTCTGCAGTGAGCGTATTGTCGTTAACAGCAGATACGATAGGCGTGATGGTGTGTGACAAAGTATGCTGCTCGAAGTGTGCTGCTGTCATGGACGATGCAGAGGAAGTGAGCGCAATAGGAGGATATGGTGTAGTTGCATAGTTGATCAGTTCGGGATAGATCTTGTATGATTGACCGACAGGGAGGTTGCTGAAAGAGTAGTGACCAGCGGCATCGGTGAGTGTTTTCTGCATGATCTCGCCGGTAGCATTGTTGATGCAATACATCTGCATGTTCACCGCAGGCACTGCGTCGGCGGTTCCTTTGTTGGCACCCATGGTCACGTTACCGGCAATGAAGCCGGGGCCCGATGTGGCAGCACCGTATAACATATTGATGTTCTTACCGGAATCGAGGACACCACTGGTGTGATAGACCACGTTGGCTGAATTCCAGAAAGCGGTCCAGTTGTGGTAAGCGGGAATGTGCCCGAAACCTGTTGTGGATGTGTCGCGCGCCTTGATGCGGAAAGAATCGGTACCCATGCCGCAGAAAGAGTAAAAGGCACCAGCTGTACCCAACGAGGTAACAACGAGTGAATCTGTTGCTGTGAGCATGAGTGTGGACGGATTGTACTTGATGAGCCACACCTTAACGGGGCCGGCATATGGTGTCATAAAATAAACACGGCCAGTGATGCAATCGGTAGTGGTAACGGTAACGGTTGTTGTAGCATAAGCAAGTCCGGTGCAACCTGAAACGGCGTAGCTGATAACAGCAGTACCGGGGGTAACACCTGTTACAGTGCCACCAGCGGAAATAGTTGCAACCGAGGGTGATGCACTACTCCAGGTGCCGCCTGCCACTGATGCAGAAAGCAGAGTTGATGCGCCAACGGGCAGCGAAGATGCGCCGGTAATAGTGCCTGCATAAGTTGTAGTGGTCACCGTCATAAGCATGGTTGCATAAGCCGGGCCACAAATGCCTGTGGTAGTGCGGGTGATGATGGCTGTGCCGGCAGATACCCCGGTTACCACACCGGTGACGCTTATGGATGCCACCATGGGGTTGCTACTGCTCCATGTGCCGGGCATTAAGTAGCTGGTGATGGTGGTGGTGGACCCTACACAAACGGTTGATGCGCCACCGATGGAATCGGCGGACGTTTCATTTACTGTGACTGTGACGCTGACCGAACAACCCGGTGCCGTGCGGTAAACTATATTAGGGTATCCGCCATGTACGCCTGTGACCACTCCGGTTGTTGCCCCGACCGAGGCATAATAGGAAAGACCTGAACTGAACAAAGCCCATGTGCCACCGGAAACGGAGTTGGTGAGCGTGATGGAAGAACCAACGCAGAAAGGAACTGACCCCATGATAGGGCCGGGCGCAGCGCCGACTGTAAACAACATGGTGGCCAGACCTGCGGGGCCAGTGAATGATATTACAGATGTACCTACCGCCACACCGGATACAATGCCGCTGGTGAACCCAACAGTGGCGACCGAAGGAGTGCTGCTGGTCCAGGTGCCGGTGGCGCCGGCAGAATCGGTTAGCGTTGTGGTGCTACCGACGCATGTACCGGGTGTTCCGAATATGGTGGCGTAGGTTCGGGAGGTTGCCGCTATTGACAGTAAAATAACGAACAGGGTAAAGAGCTTTTTCATAAGGTTATATTTTAGGTATAGTTATGATAGACGGTCTTAAATTGTATTTCGTTGGAAAAAACACAACATAAGTTGATTGTTTCCGAACCAGCAATATGGACAGCAAAGTTTTCGTCCATATTTCATTTGTGAATATGTTTTGTATCTTTCGGACCGTACTCTATGAACCGCTGGCCTCATAACAAAGCCTATTTCTGGGAAAAAGCACCTTTCTTCAGGTTGCTTCTGCCCTTTGCAGCGGGTATCATGTTTTATTATACGGGGCTTTTTCTGAGCCTGCCGTTGTTGTGGATGCCGTGGGTGACCGCGGCATTGTTTATTATCACAGTAACGTTGCTGTATACCGGCACCGGCGGACGGCAATTGACATTCGTGTCGGCCAACGTGGCTTTGATAGCTACCGGATGGACATTATCGGCCTACAACGACATTCGAAACAATGCTTCGTGGTTTGGGAATTACCTGAACCCGGCAGCGGGGTATGTGGCACGGGTGGTGGCAGAACCAAGAGAACGAGACCAGAGCACGAAGCTGCAGGTGAATGTGTTCAGAGTTGTGTCGGGCGAGCGCACTTACAGGGTCACAGGAAAGGCATTTGTCTATGTAAATAATGATGGCAGACCATTGCAGGTAGCAAAGGGTGACACCATCATTCTGCCAGGCAACTGGCAGGCCATTACAGACGCAGGCAATCCTTTTGAATTCAGTTATGCCGGCCACTGTGCGCGCAACAATATATTATACAGACTATACTGCAAGGGTAATGAAATAGTAGCGGCAGGCAAGGGCGACAGCCGCTATGCTCCTTTTACTGAAAGAGCGCACGACTGGAGTATGGCACAACTGGGCAAGTACCTGGGCCGTGACAGGGCGAAGGGACTGCTGCAGGCGATGATGCTGGGTGACGAGATCAATCTGGATGAGGACCTACGCCAGGCCTACGCGGATACCGGCATTGTGCACATTATCGCGATCTCGGGAGGTAACATTACGGTGTTCTTTATGGTGGTGGCGTTTTTACTGGGTTGGATACGACACCGAAAATATACCTGGATAAAGTATGCTGTGGCACTACCCATCATTTGGTTCTATGTACTGATGGCGGGTGCGCAACCATCGGCCATGCGGGCAGCGGTGATGTTCTCCATACTTGCATTCGGCACCATGCTGCAAAAGAATAAGAACGGACTGAACCAGTTGATGGCCGCTGCTTTCGCACTGCTCTGCTCGGAGCCTGCATGGTTGTTCTCTATCGGCTTTCAGCTCTCCTTTATCGCGGTACTATCGATTTTACTTTTTTACAAACCGGTTTACAATCTGCTGCCCATAACCGGGCGCAAGGTGGAGCCGGGCGGCAATAAACTGAAACATATCGCCTTCACGATAGGTGACAATTTCGGTAGTGTGGTGAGCATGAGCATAGCAGCAGAATTGCTGGTGGCACCTGTGGTGATGTACTATTTCCATACGTATCCGCTCATGTTCGCGTTTGCCAATATTGCCGCGTTCATCTTCATGGGGCTTACGCTACTGTCGGGCGTGGTGCTGGTGGCGGTGAGTCCGGTGCCGGCACTGGCGCATTCGGTAGCGGCATTTGTATCGTGGATGGTGCGGGTCTTCGGCATGTTATTGGGTCACCTGCAGGGAGTGGGGCCACGGGCACTAAAGCACCTCATGATCGACGGCTATGAGACCCTGATATTCTACACCATGATAGCAGGCATAACCACATATATATTGCTGCGCATCAACAAGGCATTGCTGATAGGCCTCGGGGCTGCTTGTGTGCTGGTCGCACTGCTGTGTGTGGACCAGTGGGAGCGTCTGCATCAGGAACGCCTTATCGTGTATAACATTGCTCATTCCGGCCATGCCGATATCATGCGCGGAGACAGGTTCTCAACCATCTATACAGATACACTGCTACCCAAAAAGATCAATTACGCGGTGCGGCCGGCCCACATTGGGTGGCGTGCGTGGGAAGAAATGGGTATGCCCAGACAAGAGATATTTAATGTGAACGGCAAGAGTGTGCTGGTGCTGAACGACCAATTAGCGGGTAAGGGCACATTTGAAGTGGACTATCTGGTGCTGAACGTGGCCGGCAAACCTAATGTGCAGCAACTGCTGAAAGTAGTGAAACCACACACATTGGTTGTGAGCGGCAAGTACAGTGAAAAACAAGTATTGGCAATAGAACAAGCTTGTAAGGAGGCCGATGTTGCGGTACACAATACGGGAACACAGGGTGCTTTCGTTATTTCCAATTGATATTATTGAGCCAAACGACCGGTTAAGGTTGCCAGCATCTTTTCGATGCGGCGGGCACGCGTTTCCGGCTTCCGGGCGTCGGCAATGGATTCAAGATACTCCCGTTTGTGCGAGAAAGACATCTTATTAAACGCTGCCTCAGTGCCGGGTATTGTCGCCAATGCCGCCAACACATCGGCAGGCGGGTTCACGGTACGATTCACGTAGTCTATACCTTCGGTGATGCGCTGCTCCATGGGCACATCGCAACGGGATACCTTTTTGCGCGGAGCATTTGTAAATCTCATACCTGTCCAGTCGTTGTCTATGGAAACGGATGTCTGCCCGCGTAACCCCGCATGAAAAACAATGTGCCATGGTTCCATTTGCCAAAGATCGGATCTGATACTGCCTGACTTCTTTGGATAAGCGATCCAGAAAATAGTATCGGGCCCGATGCAAGATCGTACTTTCTCAAAACCGCGCAGCAATTCACCACTATCATGGGCAAACAACATCAACTGACCTGCGGGAAGCGAACGTGGCTTGCGGACTGTGAGCTCGGCACCGGGGAGCACTTCTGCTACATTTACAGGTGGATCCACCACCCACAACGGGGAAGAAAGGTCCACACGTAATTTCTGCAACAGCTCCATGCGTCAAAATTAGCAAAAGAAGCTATGCTGCCACGTTAATCACATTATCCACAAACTCTGCATAAATACTTAAACTGCATTCAACTACAATATGCATATTTGTTGTTAACAGAACGAACAGCGCATTTCAGCACGACATATTAACTACCAATAGCCTTGAACTACGGAATTATCGGTTACCCGCTTGCCCATTCTTTTTCACCGGCTTACTTCAGGAAGAAATTTGCCGGCTTACATATTGACGCCACCTACGACGCCTACCCGCTTAAAGATATTTCTGAACTACCCGACCTGCTGGCAGGTAACAACACCCTTGCCGGCCTGAATGTTACCTCTCCCTACAAAGAAGCTGTTCTCCCCTTTCTGAACGAAATGGATGAGATTGTTGCCAATACCCATGCCGCTAACTGCCTGGTGATAGGCAAGGGATACATAAAAGGGTACAATACTGACGCGGACGGATTTGAGCGGAGCCTGGTGCCGCTACTCACCTCCCGCCACAAACGGGCCATGATACTGGGGTCCGGTGGGTCGTCGAAAACAGTTGCCTACGTTCTGTCGCAACTCGGCATTCCCTTTATAACAGTTTCAACCGGCTATGGGCCCGGCACAATACACTACAGCACCCTCACCCCCAAAATGGTGGAAGAACACAAGCTCATAATTAACGCCACCCCGATAGGCATGTATCCGGAAATAGAAAAATGTCCTCCCCTCCCCTATGATGGGATTGGCGAACACCACCTGTTATATGACCTGATCTACAATCCGGAAGAGACCACCTTTTTGCTGAACGGAAAGGAGCGCGGCGCAACTATCAAGAACGGATTCGAGATGCTGCTGCTTCAGGCCGAAGGCAGTTGGGAGATCTGGAAGAAAAATTACAGGGAAACTACCCTATAGTGTAATAAACGCAAGTTGTAACAAAGTTCCGGACGAACGGAATTGCAGAAAGTAACCCGAACTGCTTGCGTGGCTGCAAGCCGAACTTGTATTTGTATATTGGGTTAATGAGGTAATGTTGTTTGCGCATCACCTTCAGTCCGCTCTGTTTCACGATCTTCTCAAAACGTTCTATGGTGATCTGCGTGTCTACGATCTCCATCAGCTCATTGATGATATTGTCGTGTTCGCCCGCCATTTTGAGAATACCCTTGTACAGAGGACGTGGCAGAATGTGGTACCAGGGCAGCACACTCACCCATTTTTTGCGGCATACCTGCTGGTGACCACCAAACGGCATATACCATGGGGGGAAGCCGAAGAATATCTGTCCGCCGGGTTTCAGGAAGTTCTTTAGATAGGGAACGAACTTCTCTTGTTCCGGCACGTGCTCAATAACATCTTTCAGGATAATGATATCGAATTTGCCGCTGAATGTTGTGAGGAAGTCGGCATCATATATATTCTGACAACGCAATTCTACCTTACCGGCTGCCAACTCATTTGCCAGAAAACCCTTTGCCAGCTCAATGCGCTCGGGCGCCAGATCGACCCCCAGGCAGGTACAGCCCCGCTCCATGAACGGCAATAACACACCACCTTCGGCTGTGCCCACTTCAAAGACAGCGGTGCCCGGACCGATGTCGTGCGTTTTTTCTATGAACGGTAGGACATAAGATTTCGAGTTATCGACCTGCTGGTCGAAACGTACTTTATCGTCGAGGTGTTGCTTGAGCGCCAATCGGGGATGGTTTTGCGGGTAAATTTACTTTTTTATTTCTTTGGGCGCATCTTCCATTACCGAGAGTTGAATACGGATACTTTCGTTGTGTATCTTTTCGTAGAGTTCGGTGACAAAATCTTTGCTGAGGCCGTGCATATTGCTGCGCGCGCAAAGACCGTCTACAATTTCGCTCCAGCGCGATGGCTGAAAGACCGTCATATTGCAGCTCTTTTTTACATTTCCTATCTGTCCGCTCAGCTCCATGCGCCGGGCCACGAGGTCCAGTATCTCCGCATCGAGCGAATCCATTGACTGCCTGAGGTACTCCAGTTGCTCCTGACCGCTCATGTCGCGGGTGGTCTCTTCGCGCACTATCAGATGTGACAAGATGGAGCGCAACTGCGCGGGTGTTACCTGCTGAGCTGCATCGCTCCAAGCCGCATCAGGATCGGGATGGGTCTCTATCATCAATCCGTCGAAATGCATGTCCAGCGCCTTCTGCGCCACCTCGGCCACACGGGCGCGCTTGCCTGAGATGTGACTGGGATCGCCGATCATGGTCAGTTCCGGCTTCCGGCGCTTCAATTCAATAGGAATGGGCCAGTTGGGCTGATTGCGATAACCAACTGCTGCTGTATAGCCTGAAAAACCACGATGTATGGCGGCCACTGATGTAATTCCTGCTTTTTCAAACCGTTCTATGGCACCCTGCCAAAGGTCCACATCCGGACTCACGGGATTCTTGACCATTACCGGGATATTTGTGCCACGCAAGGCATCAGCCAGTCGCTGCACCTGGAAAGGATTGACTACAGTGCGTGCGCCAATCCAAATGACATCTATTCCGTATTTCAATGCAAGTTCCAGGTGATTGGTGTCGGCCACTTCGGTGGTCACCGGCAGGTCATATGTCTGTTTCACTTCCTGCAACCATTCCAATGCCGGTTGTCCGTTGCCTTCAAACGCACCGGGACGCGTGCGGGGTTTCCACACACCGGCGCGCATCAACTGCACATTCATGTCGGCCAGTTCGGCTGCCACAGCCATCACTTGCTCTCTTGTCTCAGCGCTGCATGGGCCTGCTATAATATATGGTCGGGCCGTTTTGAAAAAAGACATATTACAAAGGTAGGAGGTTTTGAACCTATAATATTGTGACCAGTAAACCCGACACCCTATTCGATAATAACAATTATCAATGCTCTTCGCATTAACACAAGGATAATATAACGACTTCTGTCTCTTATACACATCTGACGCTGCCGACGACG
>JACSRV010000237.1 GCA_014879545.1 Chitinophagaceae bacterium
GCGTCAGATGTGTATAAGAGACAGCCCATCACTACACGGTCGTTGTGCATCAAACCTATGCTCACGCAACAAAGCGGTATGCCGTGTGCAAAGTTCACCGTACCGTCAATCGGGTCAATGATCCACTGATATTCCGAAGGTTGTATAAATTCGCCCGACTCTTCGCCAATGATGCTGTGTGTAGGAAACTCGGCAGTAATGATCTCTATGATCTTCTCTTCCGCCAGTTTGTCCACTTCCGTCACCAGATTGTTCACGCCATCCTTATGATCTATCTTGAATGTTCCGTTGAAGTAATTCAAAATGATTTTTCCGGCATCATACGTAGCAGCAAGCAATACTTCCTTCAGTTTCTCCATAGTATCATAGTTTGAGCTCCTTGCCCAGGTAAAAGTCTATTACTTTCAGTTTAAATATAAGGTTGTATTTGGCGTTCACCAGGTTTGCCGCACTTGCGTATTCTGTGTTCTGTGTCACCAACAGGTCCACAGTGCTGGTGAGTCCAAGCTCATAGCGTTTACGCGCAAAATCCAACGCTCTTTTGGCGGCGTCTTCAGCTCGTTTAGCCGCATTATATCGCTGAATCGCGTTCAGGGCATCGTTGTGCGCCTTGTACACACTTTGTTTCAGTGTCAGCTCCACGTTATACTGAGTCAGTTCTTGTTGTGCCAGATTTATTCTGGCTTGTTTCACTGCAAACTGAGATTGCCAGCCATTGAACAAGGGAATGCTAAGATTCAGGCCCACCAACTGCCGGATGTTGTTCTTCATCTGAGTACCGAAGGGCACCGATGGAGTTAATATCTTATAGTTAGGTTGGTACACGGTATCAAGGCTACGTCCGGTAATACCGATTGGAGAAAAACCCGTAAGCTCGGTAGTAGGCTGGTAGTTTACGTAGTTGCTTGCATAGTTGGTACCTATCTGGTAAGAGAGCGTCAGTTGTGGATATAGATTAGCCTTTGCTGCCGAAAGCCCTTTTTCAGCAGCTTTTACTCTTAACTCGCTGCTTTTCACCGATGCGTAGTTTGTCCTCGCGGCTTGGAAAACTTCTTCAGGCGTCACTTTCAGCATCAGAAACTGGTCATCATCACTCACAACGGGAGGTTTGATGGTGAATGGCTCCGAAAAATCAAGGTTCAAAAGTGTTTTAAGGTCCAGTACTGCCGAGTTGTAATTGGCTATCGCATTGATCAGGTTCGCGCTGTCCGATGCTACCTGCGATTCCAGTTGTGCCACATTCAGTTCCGGCAACCGGCCCGCGTCTGCAAAGGCTCGCGTCTGTTCCAATTGAGCCTGCGACAGTTGCACTTGTTTCGTGCTCACGTTTATTTGCTCTTGTGCCTGTAGCGCCACAAGGTAGCCATTGGCCACGTTCAGCGATATGTCGTTCCTGCGTTGTCCCAGATCCAGCAGCGAAGCCTCCAGGCTATACCTGTTTCTTGCTATTGTGTTACGCACCTGGTTCCAGCCATACAGTAATACCGAACTGCTGCCCGATGGACCTATATAATCATACGATGCCTCAACGAATTGGTTGGTGATCGGGTTGATCGAACGGCCGAAGTTGCGCCCGAACGTGCTATTCACATTCACCGCCGGCAACTGCGATAGCCTGCTCTGTTCCAGCGTATGCCGGGCCAGTCTCGCCGTCAGCGAATCCTGCCTGATAGCAATATTATGCTCCACCGCATATTGAATGCAGCGCTGCAGCGGCCACCCGCTGTCCGGACTCTTCTGCTGAGCGATGCACGTATAGGAAAACAGCGACATACTCGCCGCCAATGCAGTAAAAAAGCGCATGCAACAAAAGTAAATGAAAAATGCGTGGATTTTGATGTTATATATTCGTTCCGACAGGTCAGTTTTCGTAATAGATTCAATCCTTCCCTGCCATTTTGTTAGCCTGTTTTCTTATTTCAGGACATACTGTCTTCTCGACCTGAATTTATATGACATATTTTCAGATTGTTTGCCTTTGGAACGCTTTTTATGGTAGTAAGGAAACGACTGTTTTATATGAACATGAATAACTTCACTATCAAGGCGCAGGAAATTGTGCAACAGGCACAGCAACTCGCTTTCAACAATCAGAACCCCACTATTGAAACAACTCACTTTATGAAGGCTTTGCTGGACGATGCCGATGGTCCCGTTCAGTACCTGCTGAAGAAAAACAACGTCAATCTGGCTCACCTTGACGGCAAGCTGACCGAGTTGCTGAAGAAGCTCCCTACCATTCAGGGGGGCGAGCCGGCACAATCACTCAGCCGCGATGCCAATAATGCGCTCCTACGCACAGGCGCTGCGCTCAAGACCTTCGGCGACGAGTTCGTCACTCAGGAACATATCCTGCTTGCACTACTTCAGTTGAGCGATGATGTGGCAAAACTACTCAAGGACGCAGGTCTTACGGAGAAAGGACTGATAGCTGCTATCAAGGAATTAAGGAAGGGTAGCACGGTAAATTCTCAAACATCCGATCAGCAATACAATTCACTGCAACGATATGCCAAAAACCTCAACGACCTCGCCCGTAGCGGCAAGCTCGATCCCGTGATCGGTCGCGACGAGGAGATCCGCAGGACCTTGCACATTCTCTCGCGTCGTTCTAAGAATAACCCCATATTGGTGGGAGAGCCCGGCGTAGGTAAAACAGCCATCGTCGAAGGATTGGCGCACCGTATCATCAATGGAGATGTGCCCGACAATCTGAAGTCAAAGATCATTTATGCGCTCGATATGGGTGCGCTTATGGCAGGTGCCAAATACCGTGGCGAATTTGAAGAGCGACTCAAGGCCGTTATCAAAGAAGTTACAGAAAGCGATGGTGCAGTTATTCTGTTCATAGATGAGATCCACACCCTCATTGGTGCGGGTGCCATGGAAGGTGCCATGGATGCCGCCAATATCCTGAAGCCGGCTCTCGCCCGTGGCGAACTCAGGGCCATCGGTGCAACTACACTAAACGAATTCCAGAAGTACTTCGAGAAAGATAAAGCCCTCGAACGTCGTTTCCAAAAGGTGTTTGTCGATGAGCCAACACCCGAAGATGCTATCTCCATCCTTCGTGGTCTTAAAGACAGGTACGAGAATCACCACCAGGTGCGCATCAAGGACGAGGCCATCATTGCCGCCGTCGAACTGTCGAACCGATATATTACAGATCGTTTCCTGCCCGACAAGGCTATCGACCTCATTGACGAGAGCGCGGCCAAGCTGAAGCTTGAATTGAATTCAATGCCCGAGGAACTTGACGAACTGGAACGTCGCATCCGTCAGCTCGAGATCGAACGCGAAGCGATCAAACGTGAGAATGATGCCGAAAAACTCAAAGAACTGGGCTTAGAGATCAGTACCCTTACTGTTGAACGTGATACACTCAAAGCTAAGTGGTCTGAAGAGAAGCAGATAGTAGATACCATCAATAAAGCGAAGAATACTATAGAACAGTTGAAGCTGGAAGCCGAGCAGGCCGAACGCGAGGGCAACTATGGTCGTGTAGCAGAGATCAGGTATGGCAAGGTGCAGGAGCAGGAGTCTGTCATAGACAAGCTTTCTAAAGAGCTCAACGATATGAGCAGTCAGCACAAACGACTGCTGAAAGAGGAAGTAGATGCCGAAGATATTGCAGAGAATGTAGCAAAGGCTACAGGTATTCCGCTGCAGCGTATGTTGCAGAGCGAACGCGAAAAGTTGCTGCATCTTGAAGACGAATTGCACAAGCGTGTCGTTGGTCAGGATGAAGCTATCACCGCCGTTTCAGATGCCATCAGGCGCGGTAGGGCAGGTCTGCAGGACCCCCGCAAACCAATTGGTTCATTCATCTTCCTTGGCACAACCGGCGTAGGTAAGACAGAATTGGCCAAGGCTTTGGCAGAAGTGCTCTTCGACGACGACAGCATGATGACGCGCATCGACATGAGCGAATACCAGGAGAAACACAGTGTCAGCAGGTTGGTGGGTGCACCTCCCGGATACGTAGGTTACGATGAGGGCGGCCAGCTCACCGAAGCAGTACGCCGCAAACCATACAGCGTTATCCTGCTCGATGAGATCGAGAAAGCACATCCCGATGTTTCAAACGTTTTGTTGCAGGTGCTCGATGATGGTCGCCTCACCGACAACAAGGGTAGGGTGGTCAACTTCAAGAACACCATCCTCATCATGACAAGCAACATGGGTAGCCACATCATACAAGAGAATTTCGCCGACATAGAAGGCAAGGACATAGACCATGTGGTGGATGCCACCCGCGAGCAGGTGATGGAGTTGTTGCGTCAGACATTAAGGCCTGAGTTCCTCAACAGGATTGACGATATCATCATGTTCCATCCGCTCATGCGCAAAGAGATCAAAGGTATCATCCGCATCCAGTTGGAGGGGCTGCAGAAGCAGTTGCTCACCCAGGGTATCGATCTTCGCTTCACCGACTATGCGCTCGACTACATGGTGCAGCGTGGCTTCGATCCGCAATATGGTGCGCGTCCGCTGAAGCGTGTGATCCAAAAAGATATAATCAACTTACTGAGTAAAAAGATAATCGCCGGTGATATAGATAAGAGCAAGCCGGTACTGATAGATGTGTTTGATGGGGTAGTGGCAATAAGGAACGAGGCAGTACCTGCATGATGAGTTGGGTTTAGGGTGATGATAAGAAACGGGGATCAGTTTACTGGTCTCCGTTTTCTTTTTTGTGTACCATTAATCAGAAGTTGATATTCCCCCACTATACAACCACTTCGGGCATTATCTATTCAGAATTAGCAACGCAAATAGTAGTTGTTGCTAACGAAATGCAAAAGTTGGCACAGATATTGTTATAGTTTGGTCAGACACAGCCCTTATAAAACCCTATCGCAGGTTCGCTATCACAATCGTTACCTGACCCTCTCAGTGTCGTTTTTTTGGAAAAGCGCTTTCAGTGCTTGTGTTGCCCGGCTTTATTTAGTTGCATCCGTTGCGTACGTCTGTTCATCAGGTGGCTCATCGCCTGCTTCAAATAGCAATCCCGCATTCGAAAATGCGGGATTGCAAAAGACACTGTTATGTTCACTTCATTTACATCGTTTTCATGAACTCCGCTATTTTGTTAGCGGTTGATTCACTCACAGGTACAAGTGGCAACCTCAGGTGCTGCTCACATATACCCATGTTCGCCAGCACGTTCTTAACACCGGCGGGGTTTCCTTCCGCAAACAGCAGATCTATGCCCGGCAGTATTTTGTAGAATGTCTTCCGCGCTTTGTCAAACTTACCCACGATAGCCAGATTGATAACATCGGTCATTTCTTTCGTAAAGCAGTTTGCCGCTACGGAGATAATGCCTTCCATGCCTATCGCCATCTGCGCTACAGCCAGGTTGTCATCACCCGACAGTACCGTGAAGTTGTCTGGTTTATTCTGAATCAGTTCCATGCACTGCACCAGATTGCCACTTGCTTCCTTGATAGCGATAATATTCTTAAAGTCGTTTGCGAGTCTTATTACCGTAGCGGGAAGTAGGTTACAACCTGTTCTTCCGGGTACGTTGTAAAGAATGATCGGTTTGTTGGAAGCGTTCGCCACCGCTTTGTAGTGCTGGTAAAGTCCTTCCTGCGAAGGTTTGTTGTAGTATGGTGAAACAGAAA
>JACSRV010000141.1 GCA_014879545.1 Chitinophagaceae bacterium
CGATGGCAATCTCGGACGGATTGGGGAAAAGCACGAACTGACCCGAGTTTTCAGACAGCTCCTGCAATTCGGCAGGGAACGCTCCAATGCTGAAATCGTCGAGGTAGAGGTTATTGCCCACGTGCCCGGGCCAGTACCGCAAACGGAAGAAAGTCTGACCGGTTCTGTGGATCTCCGGAACAGAAACCGACCTAGCAACCCATGACGAAGACGCGCCATGTATAAACATTGTTGAACGGCTGCCGTTGTTAGCGAGTTCAGTGCCTCGGAAACCGGCGATCTTGGTCCAACGAGCTCCGCCGCTGGTGCTCACGTCGATCTGAAGTGAATCGCGAGAAGCCGAACCTCCTGCAGGTGTTGCGGCACCAGATGTATAAAAATTAACATACAAATTGCCAGCCACTCCCTGTAAATTAAACGCGGGCGTAAACACGTCGTCACGGTCGCCTTTTGCCATACCGTTGATCTTGTCGGTAGTGTCGAACGAGCGATAGCGGATACAATTGTTGTCGCCACGACCTGCGCCGTAGTAATATTCCCACTTGAACTGGTTGTTGTAATAGTTGAACATGGGCCAGTTGTTCAGATCACCCTGATTTGAAAATTTCTGCGTGTACCCTACCCCACCTACAGGTGTGGTATCGGCAGCATAAGCAAGTGCGTTACTGGTAAAAGTTGTCGAACCAGCATTAGAATTCGCCGTCAGGGAAACTGTAACCCAACCGGGCTCGGAGAATCTGTTGGTAACTGTTGTCATACTAGACGATGTGGGAACTGAGGCGCCGTTTGAAAACGTCCAATTAACGGACGAAACGGTATCATTCCACGAGGTGTTTTTGAAGACAAAGCTGCCCTCGTTGGTATAGGTAAGGAACTGCGTACGTACATCGGTGGTAAGTCCGGCACCAATAGCTTTATTCAGCGTAAAATCTGCGATGGGTGCGAGATCCGGCATTTCGTTCATAGCGCCGGTCTCCGCAAGATTGGAAGGAGTGATGAGGTTATTGCGACCAGCCACCGGACTCGTAAGGGCTGTACGCATGCGCACACACTGCCCTTTGGAGAACATGTGGGCACAATAGGTGTAGTCCATGATGTTTTGCGCATTTGTGGTGTCGGGATAGTCGACAACGGAATCGGCAAGTCCGGACATGGAGACATATGTCTTCATATACCCGGTGGCACAAGCCGTATCGAAAATGGCAGCGGGAACACAACCCGGTGTGTGCCCCTTGGTTGGCGGTGTGTCGTCAACACCGTCGTTGCCACAGGCCACGGCCGCATTGTTGTTGTTACCCCAAACGTGCGCAAGATTCAGCACATGCCCCAACTCGTGCGGGATGGTTTTGGAGGTATTCAGGTAGCTGGCTAAACTGATGACCCCATCATAGTAGGGCATGAAAGCAGCTGAAGATGGATAGTATGCGTATGCAGCAGCTCCGGAAGACCCGAGCGAACTTGTGAACCAGATGTTGATATACTTGTTATTGGGCCATGGCTCCAGCTTGGAGTCATCATCGCCATTGTAGGTGAGGTAGGAGAAATGACGAACCACACCTTTAGTAGGATTGCCCTGTGGATCGATAGTTGCGAGGTGCAACCTAATGCGGGCGTTACCGATATACTTAACGAAAGGCGCAATTACATTGGCTGTATCGGCATTCTTTTTTACGAATGCAAGCGCCCACTCTTTGGCAGCATCATAAATGTCGTTGTCGCTGAGATACTCAACACCATAATCGTGCACGACGTGAACTACAAGAGGAATATCGTATGTAGCAGTGTCCGGAATCGCCGCAGTTGTCTTAGCAGCAAGCTTAGCGCCTAACTGTTCGTTGAACTGACGTTCGTATTCAGCCAGCAAAGGATATTTCTGAAGCAGGCGCTCGTGATGATGGTCTGTAGCACACGGCTGATCTTGGGCTTGTACATTCAAGGCAGCAAATGAACCTATACAAGCAGTAAGAATGAATTTGTTGAACATTATTAAAATAGTTTATCAATAAATGTAGCGGCGGTGAAGATAACCCTGTTTGGTGGAAAAAACTGTCAAGCGCATGTCTAAAAAAAACAACCCTCCCGAAGGAAGGTTGAAATAAAAGAGCGGAAAACGAGACTCGAACCCGCGACCCTCAGCTTGGGAAGCTGATGCTCTACCAACTGAGCTATTTCCGCCGGTGGTATAAATTTAATGAAGCCCACGTTACAATATGTTAGGCGACCCTATTCGCGTCATTTATTGTTCCGATATGGATTGTAAGACTTTTTGCGATAGTCGCCCCGTTTCCATGCCTCAAAAAACTCTCCCCATGCAATTGGGTTCAGAATATTCATTGGTGGCCGCTGGCCATAATAAACCGCCTCCTGTGCCTGCCGCTGCAATTGGCGAGCCTGTGCTTCTCTACCGTCCATCGGTAGGGAGTAGGCAAGCATACGTAGCAGATAGGCATCGGTATTTTTTCTGGCTATCTCATACTGATCATTCGGGATGTGCCAATATTTAAAGGCGTAGTCGAATGCTTCTTTCGATGGCAGCGGGCGGATAATTGTCTCAGGGAGATAAAACGTATCCTGTACCATTAGTTGTATCATGGAATAATACTGTCCTTGTATGTCTCTGGGAACTACGAACGTCTTTGACCTGAAACCTATACTGCTGAAATCAAGTGTATCACCCTTGTAACATACCAAAGAAAAAACACCTGTGTATTCAGATTCCACTCCCCTGTTCTTGTTTCTCACCAATACTGTAGCCCCAGGAACGGCCCTGAGGCTATCGGCGGTCATTACCACCCCGTTTATCTGAATGATATTGTCATATCCGGCTTGACCGAAAGAACTGAGCACCGAAAAAAGGGCACCGGAAAATATAGAAAAGGCAGAAAGTACCCTCATTCGCATCACGATATAAAATTAGTGCATTTAGTATATCCGGCAGCAAGCTGAACGAAGGTGCCGTCTATTCCGTTATAGACAAAGTAAGTCCGTTTTACTGTACTTTTGTTGTCTTGTTTTTACACTTTAACAAAGGTTTATATGATAACGAAAGACGCTGTATTAGCTGCTCTGAGCCAAGTAGAGGAACCGGATCTGGGGAAAGACCTGGTGACGCTTAACATGGTGAAGGATATTGAGATCAATGGAAATAATGTTTCGTTTACTGTAGTACTGACAACGCCTGCCTGTCCGCTTAAGGAGATGATAGAAAAGGCGTGCGTAAACGCAATTAAACATCTTGTGAGTAAGGAAGCCGTTGTTACAGTGAATATGACCTCCAACGTGAACAGCAACAGAAAGGACAATAAAGCTGTACTTCCGGGAGTGCGCAACATCATCATGGTGGCTTCAGGTAAGGGTGGTGTGGGGAAATCTACCGTTGCAACTAATCTGGCAATTGGTTTGGCAAACGAAGGCGCGAAAGTGGGCCTACTTGATGCCGACATTTACGGCCCGTCCATCCCGATAATGCTTGGCATGCGCGATGAACGTCCCAAAATGACAGAAGTGAACGGCAAAGGAATGATAGTGCCGATGGAGCGTTACGGCGTAAAAGCAATGTCTATTGGGCTTCTTATTGATGAAAAGCAAGCAGTGATCTGGAGGGGGCCAATGGCCAGCTCGGCGCTGAAGCAGTTTATCTCTGACGTTTACTGGGAAGAGCTGGATTATCTGGTGATAGACCTGCCGCCCGGTACCGGAGACGTGCACCTGACGCTGGTTCAGACCATTCCTGTGACCGGTGTTGTCGTTGTGTCCACCCCACAAGCTGTAGCAGCCGCAGACGCACGAAAGGCGATCATGATGTTCAAACAACCTCAGATCAATGTGCCGATACTCGGAATTGTAGAAAATATGGCTTATTTTACACCGCAGGAGTTGCCCGAGAACAAATATTACCTATTTGGAAAGGGAGGAGCCCGAAAAATGGCAGAGCAATTCGAGTTGCCGTTTTTGGGTGAGATTCCTATAGTTCAGAGCATTCGCGAAGGTGGCGACCGTGGTATACCGGCAGTTGTAGACGACGAACCGATATCAAAAGCGGCCTTTACAGAACTGGCGCAAGCGGTGGCACGAAATGTGGCAATGCGCAACGCCAATATGGAACCTACACGAATTGTTCAGATGAGTGCTGAGTAAATAGAACACTAACAAAAACAGAAAAATATGAAGTTTGGATTGTCGTCTTTGTTGCTGCTGATGCTGGTGCAGCCTGCTATGGCTCAAAGAAAATACAACAAAACAATTCTTGGCCCGCTCCATATAGAAACAGTGAAAGTTCAGGGTGGCACATTCGACCTCGGCAGTAACGATGGATCGGCTGACAGGAAGCCTGCTCACACCGTTGTTCTCGACGATTTTTATATGGGAAAGTATGAGATCAAGCAACAACAGTGGATGGCAGTGATGGATGAGAATCCATCTTTCTACAAATGCGACGAATGCCCTGTGACCAATGTTTCGTGGGATGACGTGCAGGAGTATATCAGCAAAGTAAACAGCCAAACAGGCAAAAAATATCGCCTTCCAACAGAAGCGGAGTGGGAATTTGCTGCACGTGGAGGAGTTAATGAGCAGTTGCGCGAGGGAAAACACATTCGCGGAGGAGTTAATGAACTGTTGGTAGCGGATAACAAAAAAGGTCTTATGGCACCCGAAAAAACAAAATCGGGTGAGCGATTTAGCGGTCGTAAAGCAGGAGTACAATCAATTGCATGGTACCTGAATAATGCTGACGGCCACGTTCATCGCGTTGGTCTGAAGCAACCAAACGATCTGGGCATCTACGACATGTGTGGCAACGCAGAAGAATGGGTAGCAGATTGGTATGCACTCAACTATGGTAGTAAAGATACCGTAAGCAACCCTGCAGGCCCTGTTGGCGGCAAGTCTAAGGTGGTGCGTGGTGGTTCTTACGCAAGCGCTGCAAATGAGACCGTTGTAACAAGGCGCGCGGCATACCTGCCCGATACCAAGTCTATGTCATTGGGATTCAGGTTGGTTGAAGTAAAATAGTTTAAACTCTTTCATATAAAGTGTGCCGCACCGCTAAAGTGCGGCACACTTTTTTTAAGTGGATGGTGCCATGGTTTTGCCTTATTTTTGTGGTGCCCCCACTGTTGACGAATAATAACTGCAGGGATTTCGTTTTCAGGTTACGTTATCCCGAATGAAATGTAACACGACACACACATTATGCAGCGTTACGGAGTCCTTATAATAATTGGCGCAATACTGTTCTTCCCCTTCCTGGGGGGTGTGCATTTGTTTGACTGGGATGAGATCAACTTTGCTGAATGTGCCCGCGAGATGATCGTTTCAGGCGACTACCTTCGTCCGCAGATCGACTTCATGCCTTTCTGGGAGAAACCTCCGTTCTTCATATGGCTGCAAGTGGTGGCCATGAAATTATTCGGCGTTGGTGAATATGCAGCACGCTTCCCGAATGCGCTCACGGGAGTAATAACCTTGTGTGCTGTATTCTATGCGGGCCGGAGGGCAGTGAATGAAAAAGTAGGGACCTGGTGGGCCGTGCTTTTTGCCGCGTCGTGGCTATCCCACCTTTACTTCAAGTCCGGCATTATTGACCCAACGTTCAATCTATTCATTTTCCTTGCATTCCTGCAGATATACTTACTTAAAGTTGGTAAACGCCCCGGAATTCATGCAATGCTATCGGGACTGATGCTGGGTATGGCAGCTATTACAAAGGGGCCGGTGGCCATCCTTGTTGCCGGGTTGTCCTTTGTCGTATATCTGGTAGTAAATAAAGGAACCGACGGATACCGGATCAAACATCTGGCAACAATTGTCCTGTTTGCGTTTGTACCTGCGCTGCTGTGGATAGGCAGTGCCACGCTGATCCACGGAGCGGAATACGGACAATGGTATTTAAATGAGTTCATCCAATATCAGATACGGTTGTTCAGCACCGAGGACTCCGATCACGGCGGACCTTTCATTTATCACTTTGTGGTATTGCTTATAGGGTGCTTTCCTGCTTCCGTTTTTCTCTTCCAGTACATTGGAAAGCGACAGGAACGTAAGATAAACACCCATGGACTGACCCAGTGGATGTGGATCCTCTTCTGGGTAGTGCTTATCTTGTTCTCAATAGTGAAAACCAAGATCGTTCACTACTCTTCTCTGTGCTACTTTCCTCTCACCTATCTGGCTGCGGTTCAGCTCTACAACATCTCTGATCAGGGAGCGACCATCAAAAAATGGGTAAGGGTACTACTCTACTCCGTTGGTTCTGTACTTGCTCTTCTTATTACCCTTCTACCGGTAGTGGGTATCAACAAACACAAACTGGTGCCATTTATTGCGGATAAGTTTGCGGTAGGTAATCTGCAGGCCAATGTGCAATGGTCTTATTTCGAATGTTTGTGGGGAGTCGCATATCTAATCGGATTATGGGTAGCAGTAGGTTATCTTAAACGCAACACCGGCAAAGGCCTACTGCTACTGGTGGGTGTGCAAGTGGTAATGATACAGGTGACAATACTACATTTCACACCAAAAATCGAAGGATACACGCAGAGAGCTGCGATCGATTTCTTTGAGGGAATGGCTGGTAAGGATGTATATGTGCAACCTCTGGGCTATCGTAGTTATGCCAACTTGTTCTATACCAGAAAGATTGCATCGACAAACCCAGAATATATCTATTATCGGACAGACGAAAAGGGACGAAAAACACCTGAGGCAAACAGCCATTGGTTGCTGCATGGCAAGACTGACAAGCCAACTTACTTCATCTGCAAGATCAATGACAGCGCAGAGTATGCAGCTAAGCCGCAGTTAAAAATGCTATACAGCAAAAACGGATTTGTTTTCTTTAAAAAAGCGGAATAGTCGACATTTTTCAGACATCGCGGCGCTCCTTACATCAATTCCTTCAACTTAACGATAACTGTGTCCACCTCGGCTTTGGTGTTGTGCTTGCAGAAAGAAAACCTAATAGGCACAACATCAATGGCCTTGCCTTCGCTAATTGCCTTGATAACATGACTAAGAGATGATGCACCACTTGTGCACGCGCTTCCTCCGCTTACGCAAATGCCGGCCATATCCAGATTGAAAAGCAACATCTCAGACTTTTCAGAATGAGGGAAGGATACATTGAGCACTGTGTACAGACTATTGCCAAAAGTATCGCCGTTGAAAACGACATCGGGGAAGTTCTCTTTCAGCTTATCGGCCATGTATAACTTGACGCTCCTGATATGCTCACTGTCCTGTTCGTATCTGTTCGTCGCCATTTCCAGCGCTTTTGCGAACCCAACAATGCCATACAGATTTTCCGTTCCTGCGCGCATATTGCGCTCCTGAGACCCACCGTTCAGGTAAGGTTTAATAGAAACATTCTCATTAACATAGAGAATGCCTACTCCCTTGGGACCATGAAACTTATGCGCAGCACCATTGATAAAATGAACGTAGATATCTTTAAGATTGAAAGGATAATGCCCAACAGTCTGGACGGTATCGCTATGGAAAATAGCATCGTACTTGCGACACAACTCACCAACTGCTTTTATGTCCAGGAGGTTTCCAATTTCGTTGTTGGCGTGCATCAAAGTAACCACAGAGCGCACTTTACTTGAGGCCAGCAGTCGCTCAAGGTCGACCATATCGATATGGCCGTGTTCGGTCAGCTTCACAAAACTCAGGTCTGCCTGACCAGTATGAGCGTAATACTCAACAGTATGCAGGGTAGCATGGTGTTCCAGAGGAGAGGTGATAATGTGCTTGCAACCGAGATCCCTTATGGCAGCGGCAATAGCCGTGTTTGTGCTTTCAGTTCCGCCAGAAGTGAAGAATATCTCTCCGGGAGCTGCATTGAGCATGCGTGCAACAGACTTCCTGGCATTTTCGATAGCCAATTTGGTTTCCCTGCCATAAGAATAAACTGAAGAAGGGTTACCGAATTTTTCAGTGAGGTATGGCATCATTGCATCCAGAACCTCGGGGTCGAGTGCCGTTGTAGCAGCATTATCAAAATAAATACGACTCATCAGGAATATTTGGGACGCAAAAATAATCGAATTATTGCGATTTTATTAATGAAGGGAAAATCTCGAAGGGATAGTACATCAAAAAGATCGCCAGATCAAAAGCTGCGCATCTTCCAAACACCATACATGGCCTCTTTGATTATGCCGCCAGACATTTTAGAGACACCTTCTTTACGATCGCGAAAGGTTATGGGTACCTCGTCTATCTTGAAACCGAGCTTCCAGGCACGGTATTTCATCTCTATCTGGAAAGCATAACCCACAAAATGTACTTCGTCCAAAGGAATTGTATTTAATACCTTTCGCCTGTAGCATATAAAACCGGCAGTGGGGTCATTCACGGGCATCCATGTAATTAATTTAGTATACATAGCGCCGCCTTTAGAGATAAAAATCCTATCCCATGGCCAGTTCACTACTTTACCACCCTTTGTGTACCTGGAACCAACCACCACATCGGCAGTGGTACTGCAAACCGCATACAACCTGTTAAGGTCCTCCGGGTCGTGAGAAAAGTCGGCGTCCATTTCAAAGATGTACTCATAACTGCGCTCTAATGCCCATTTAAACCCGGCGATGTATGCCGTGCCAAGCCCCAATTTACCCTTCCTTTCCAGTAAGTGTATCCGTCCGCTAAATTCGGACTGTAACGACCTGACGATACCAGCGGTGCCATCAGGCGAACCGTCGTCAACTATAAGAATATGGTAATCACCGGATAGCGACAGCACTTTCCGGATGATCTTTTCAATATTCTCTTTCTCGTTATAGGTCGGTATGATTACAAGCTTATCCAAAAGAATCGGGCAAATTAGACGGCAAAATAAGTATTAACTAATGAAATGTGGCCAAAAAAATGCTAAACTTTCAATCCGGCCTTCTTCAGCTTCATCCTGTTAAGGATCTCGGAAATCTTTTGTTTGGTATGTAAGGCGAAATCAGCCTGCATCATCCAATCATAATACTGAGGTTCTGCAGTAAAAATATCCTCTACCCTTCTGCCTTTGTGTTTGCCGAAATTGAACACCGGATGTCCGTCCTTCATTACTATGCGACGGGCATAATCCACATAATCGTCGTTGTTAGTGAACTGATGTAGAGAAGGTACATCTTTTCCGAGGTTGGCATATCTGTCCAGCTGAGCTTCGAGCACTTCGATAGTAGCATCTATGTCGGCCTCAGCACTGTGCGCGTTATCAAGTTGCTTGTTGCAATAGAAGCTTAAGGCTGCACTCAATGTGCGAGCCTCCATCTTAAAAAAGATCTGCTGCACGTCGACCATGTGGCGATCAGTAAAATCGACGTTGATGCCAACGCGCAGAAACTCTTCCGCTAAAAGCGGAAGATCGAACTTGCTCGAATTATATCCGCCAAGGTCACAGCCTTTTATCCAATCAAACAAATGATGCGCGATCTGTTTGAAGGTGGGACAATCCGCAACGTCCTTATCAGAGATGCCGTGAATGGCGGTTACTTCCGGCGGTATCGGGATGCCGGGATTTACCCGCTTTACATATTTTTCCCTCTTGCCATCGGGCAGCAGCTTGACGAATGCCAGCTCCACGATCCTGTCTTTGACATGATCGGTCCCGGTGGTCTCCAGGTCAAAAAATACTATCGGCTTTTTTAGATTCAGTTGCGACATGCGTGGTGTTTCTAGTGCGAACTTACGGTATTCCAGTCAATTCCATCAAACGTACCGGAACTCATGAGCAGAAGGAAAACGGGACGGTCTTTTCCCGAGATACGATCGCGCACCAATGCCTCCAATTGGCTGCTATTGTCTACGACTGTGAGGTCGTCACGATCAAAGTAATCCTTTACTGTATTTGTAGACAAATTGGGTAGTTTCTTAAGGCTGAGCGCATGATGACTGAAAAACACAACGGCATCATCGGCCCCGGTCATACTGCCGCTGTACTCCGAAAGGAATTGTTCGTTCAGGCTGCTGTAGGTGTGCAACTCAAAACATGCTACCAGATGATGCGTAGGATAGGCCTCCCGCACTGCATCGAGTGTAGCTTTAAGCTTACTCGGTGCATGGGCAAAGTCCCGATAAACAAGCAATCCGGCTTCTTCCTTCACTTTTTCGAGCCTGCGGGCCGCGCCGGTGAAAGAGGCAATAGCAGCGTAACAGTCTTTTTCGCTCACACCAAGTTCCATGCAAACATCGATAGCGGCCTGCATGTTCAGCAGGTTATGCCTGCCAAAGACCGAAACGTGAACAGGACCGTCTGCTGTTTCCATGACCGGATAACCGTTTTCGTAATGAAATGGCGGTGTTACGTACGCACGGGCATCGGTCTTACCGCCAGAACCGGCAATAACACGGATCACCTCGGTATCCTCTCCGTTGTAGAACACCTTAGTGCCCTGCTCCATGCCCAACAAATACTGCTCAAACTGATTGAAATAGATGTCATAGGTAGGGAAAACATTTATGTGGTCCCACGCAATACCGCTCAACACACTGATGTGCGGATGATAGAAGAATATCTTGGGTCGTTTCTCTTCGGCTGACGCGGGATACTCATCCCCTTCCAAAACAATCAATGGCGCATCGGTAAGACGAACAGACTGATCGAAACCGGCTACGCGCGCACCCACCAGATAATCGAAATCAATACCCTGATGCTTCAGTATGTGCATGATCATTGACGTGATCGTCGTCTTGCCGTGACTACCTGCAACTACTACCCTTTTCTTGTTCTTGCTTACCTCGTATACATATTGCGGAAAGGAATAAACTGGAACGCCAGCCGCTTTTGCCGCAAGCAGCTCAGGATTGTCGGCCTTGGCATGCATACCCAGCACCACAGCATCCAAAGCACTGGTTATCTTTTCGGGAAACCAACCATATTGCGGAGGAAGTAACCCCTCGGCCGCCAGATTGCTTTTGGCTGGATCCGTTATTTCGTCGTCGCTGCCGGTGATCAAATATCCTCTTCTATGTAGTGCAAGTGCCAGCTGGTGCATGATAGCACCACCAATAGCTATAAAATGTATTTGTTGCATGTTGTTTTGCTACTTTTCGTATCTTCGTACAAAGTTAATCGAGCTTTTTACTATTCATAACCAAATAAGTATGCAGCTACTTTCCAGAACGAAGCGTGTATTACCCATCATAGCGATCATAGCATTGATCTCTATTTCATCTTGTGGCACCAAAAAATATGGTTGTCCCGGTCATATGTTCACGCCCCCAACGCTGCTTAAATAATCCTAACCGGATCTACCCTTTGAACTTATAAATGTAGCAAGAGTAGCTGTCGCTTATCTTGTAGGGCAGTTTATTGATGATATTGCCGAAGAAACTCGAGTATGTGTCGTCTTCTATTGTCGCAATTAGTTGATAATGCTCGTTCAGAAAGGCGGGCTCATAATACTGCTTCATGTCATTGCCCTTCTTCAGCATTACGTACTGAATTTTGTGCGATAGGATATACTCAGTCAATTCAGGAACCGACCCATTCATTTGGGTAGTGAGGTACGAACAATTCTTTTTGCGGGCGATGTAGTAGAATTCAAAATCGCCGAAAACAGATGAGCCCGACTCCAAAAAAGGTGAGATACGCTTTTCGTTACGCACCGGGTCGTGTTGCGGTACGGTTGAAACAATGTATGCAGCCTTAAAAACAAAAACACCCGCAAACATGAGAGCAATAGCACCCGTTGCAAATTTAAACGCCCTGTTTTCAATGAATTGAAACGACATACCGATCAGCAGCAAAGCCACAAAGGGAATTGCCAACGTGAAATAACGCCCCTCGATACCACCATTCACGATAAGCACAAAAGACGCGATTGCCGGTACGGTGAATAACGCCAGATGCACATCTGTTTTAAAACGGTCTTTCAGGCCGAAATATCCCACAACGATAAAAGATAACAGGAAGATGAACAGGTTGTAGCGGATACGGAAATGTGTGCCCATACCCAGGTGATCTTTCAGGTAGGTGGCCTTTTGGGTAAAGGAAATATATTCTGTAACGCCGCCAAAAGTGAGGTACACCCACAGGTAATACACCAACGCAAACGAAACACCGATGATGGCGTACTTCATGAATGCCTTCATCCGGTCGGGCCCACCCGATGCCACCATCTCGTATATGAAATAGGCGATAAAAACAGGGAATGCATAAACAAACCGCGGATTGGTGAGTATGGAGCAACACAACAGCACTCCTGTTAAAACGGGGAACAAGTACGACTTGAACTGGATACCAGTTTCAGATGGGCGAAATGAAAGATATGCCAGCAAGAAAAACGAAAGCCCAATGAAGTCCATGCGGCCGGAATGCAGGAACTGATTGAAATTGGGCTCAATTGCTGTAAAGACCACCGCAGCTATTGCCAACTCGTGGTGCAATCGCAATTTTAAAGCAATCTTGTAGATAAGAAATAAAGACAAAAAACCAAACAGCATGTTCGTGATACGAACTGTGAAAATGCCGTAGCCAAATGTCTTGATCATGAGCGACTGCCACACAAAATAAATAGGTCCGTAGTTGAGCTTCTCGGCAGGTTCTCCTAAAATGCGCACCTGCTCGAATAGCGTCCCGTCCTTCATGTATGACTCTGTCATGCTGAGGAAGGTAATCTCATCGAACCATGGAAGCGGCGAGTAAATAAGCGTTGCCAAATGGTACACAACGTAAATGACTGCCAGTACCCATAATAGCATCCTATACTTTCTACTCATTCTCATTTTAGCTTAATGGAAAGAAAAGTCTAATCGGTTTTAGTCAACCACTTCGGCCTCTATGATCTTTTTCTTGATTATATATAGCGGGCGCCCCTTCACCTGAAAGAAGATACGTAAAACATATTCGCCAATGATGCCCAATGAAATGAGTTGAACACCGCTAAATAGAATTATCGCAAATAACAACGCTGTGAATCCCTGGGGAACGTTGTGGTAAATGTATTTCTGAACCAGTGTATTGACCAGATAAACGAGCGATACGAGAATGGCAAACAAACCGAGATTACTGATCAACTTGATGGGGAACTCGCTGAAATTGAAAATTCCGTTATGGGCCAATTTCAACAGTTTCTTGAACGAGTATTTTGAATCACCTGCAGCCCTGCTATCGCGTTCGTACTCAAAACCTATCTGTTTGAAGCCAATCCAGGTGCGCATGCCCCGTATGTAGCGACTTTCCTCCGGCATCTTATTCAGTACATCCACTACCCTTCTGCTTATCAAGGAAAAATCGCCGCTATCCAAAGGAATATCAATGTAGGAGATCGACTTAAGGATCCGATAAAACGCGTGGTAGGCCATTTTCTTGAAAAAACCCTCCTTGCGCTTTTTACGAACAGCATATACGACGTCATAACCTTTTTTGTAAAGATCATAGAAGTCAGGCAGCAGTTCCGGTGGATCCTGAAGATCCCCGTCTATTACCATTATTGCCTCGGTGCCTCGCGCTGATGATAGCCCTGCGCTCAATGCCAGCTGGTGCCCGTAATTGCGAGCCAGCAATACGGCATGATACCGTTTGTCGGTAAGGGATAATTGCTGGATCAGTTCGGCCGTATTATCCCGGCTTCCATCGTCCACCAACACCACCTCCACCGACATAGGAAGGGTATCCATCAGTTTATTGATACGCTCTACCAACTTTGGCAGAACCTCACTTTCGTTGTAAAGTGGAATAACAAAAGATACCTGAGGAAGCATGTTTTTCAGTAATAGAACAATAATATCAGCCCATTTGCCATGTTAGCGCTCCACAATATGGGCAAAACATGAAAAACTACAGACCTTGGGCTCAAAAGTAATCGAAAAATACAAGCTTTTATAACCCTCGACTGTGTAGGTGACGGCAACATTCACAGGCTGCCTGCGGGAATGAAGGCATTTTAAGATAACATTTAATATAGTTCTCCTAATTTTACCGACTAAATGTGGTGTACCGCACCTCCCGATGTTCGTGATAAGGTTATTTTTTTTGGTTTTGCTGTCTCTGTTTCCCATTTTGGTGAACGCACAAACCGACGTCCGGACTTTTAAGGAAGCACAATTCTCGTCGGACAGGGTAACATCTGCGTGGAAACGGTATTCCGACAGTATCAAACATACTTTTGCTGCACATGAGGTTGCATGGCCAACCTGTGAGGTATTTCTGAGAGCATTTAAATCGCAGAATGAATTGGAGTTGTGGGCACGCAATAACCCTTCAGAACCTTTTAAACTGATAAAAACGTTACGGGTATGTGCCATATCAGGAGCGCTGGGTCCTAAACGTCAGCAAGGCGACAGGCAAGTGCCGGAAGGGTATTACTTCATAGACGACTTTAACGCCAACAGCGAATTTCATTTATCGCTGGAGATCAATTACCCAAACTATTCGGACCAGACGCAGACGAAGGGAACACGCCCGGGAGGCAACATTTTCATTCATGGTGGTTGTTTGACAGTTGGCTGCCTGCCAATGGGAGATGAGGGAATCTCTGAATTGTACACGGCATGCCTTGGAGCACGACTCAATGGGCAAGAGCACATACCGGTGCATATATACCCCACCCGAATGACGCAAAAAGGGATCAATTACCTTATGAGTTCCTATCCCGGAAACACAGAAAAACATCAATTCTGGGCTTCCTTGAAGTCGGGATATGACTATTTTGAGCTACATCACCAACCGGCACCGGTACTGTATGGTGCCGACGGAAAATACCTGAACCAATAACACGTTACTTCATGAGGAAACACAAACACTTCATTTTTTTCTCTCTGCAAATTGCACTTTCATCGTTTCTGCTTACATCTTGCGAAAAAGAGGTACACATAGACCTGAAAAGCTCTCCACCGCAAGTGGTGGTGCAGGGTTCCATTGAATCAGGAAACATCCCATTCGTGGTTCTCAATTCATCTATGAGTTTCTTTTCGAAGATCGATCTGGGAACGCTGGAAAAAAGTTTCATTCACAACGCGGTCGTAACAGTTTCTGATGGCAGCAAAACAGTGACACTAAAAGAATATACTGTTGACACCGGTGTATCATTCAAATATTCGGTGTATACGATCGACACCACAAATTTCAGTCTGAATAATCTCATATTAGGTGAGATAGGGAAAACATATACATTGTCTGTCACCTATGAGGGCAAAACCTATACGGGTGTAACCAAAATTCCTGACCCGCAGGGAGTAGATAGTTTATGGTTTGCAGAGCCACTTTTTGCCGGGAACACCACCCCGGACAGCGCCCGCCAACTCTTTGCCAGCTATTCTGACCCGGATTCGACGGGGGACTATGTACGTTATTTCACCAGCAGGAATAATGACCCGTTCTATCCATCTGAGAATTTCAGCGATGAGATTATTAACGGCAAAAAACTGAACCAGATAGGATTGGTTGCCGGCTACCAGGAAACTTCGGGGACATCAATAAGCCGTGACTCACTTCTGTACTTCTTCCCCGGCGAAACAGTCACACTAAAGTGGTGCGCGATAGACCAGGGAGTATACCAGTTTTATAACTCGCTTGAATTTGCAAAGAGTGCCGTTGGCAACCCATTCGCAACTCCTATAAATCCGATAACTAATATGAAAAACGGCGCACTGGGTGTTTGGGCCGGATACGGTGTGTATGAAAAAACACTTACGGTACCCCACAAATGAGTATACTCAGGGTGCTTTCATGATTTTTTCGCATCTTTAAAGCCCGAAAAAATATTTTTAATCTGCGTAAGCAGGACAATTACATAGATGATGAACGCGAACGAAAAAGTACACTGCCTGATAATAGGATCAGGTCCGGCAGGATATACCGCCGCTATTTACGCTGCACGTGCAAACCTGAAACCGGTGCTTTACCAGGGAATGCAACCCGGTGGTCAGCTTACCATAACGACAGAAGTAGAGAACTACCCGGGCTATCCGAACGGCATAATGGGACCTCAGATGATGGTAGATTTTGAACAACAGGCGCAACGCATGGGTGCTGATATCCGTTGGGGAATGGCAACCAAGGTTGACTTCTCGGTGCGTCCCTTCAAAGTTGAGATAGACGAAGAAAAGTGGATAGAGGCAGATTCCGTGATCATCGCCACCGGCGCGTCGGCCAAATGGCTGGGACTGGAGTCTGAGCAAAGGCTAAATGGGCACGGAGTATCCGCATGTGCAGTTTGTGACGGATTCTTCTTTAAAGGTCAGGAGGTAGCAATAGTTGGTGCCGGTGATACCGCATGTGAAGAGGCGTTGTACCTATCCAAACTCTGCAGTCAGGTTCATATGGTTGTGCGTCGCGGTGAGATGCGCGCCAGCAAGGTAATGCAGGATAGGGTGCTGAAAACAGCCAACATCAAAGTTTACTGGAACTCAGAAACACTTGAGGTAATGGGTGAAAACAAAGTTGACTCTATAAAACTTCTGAATAACAAGACGAACGAAGAGACAATTGTTCCAGTTAAGGCGTTTTTCGTGGCTATCGGTCATCAGCCCAACTCAAGCCTGTTCAATGGTATTCTGGACATGGACGATCAGGGCTACCTGATCACGCAACCTGGCTCAACAAAAACCAATGTTGAAGGTGTATTTGCCTGCGGCGATGTGCAAGACAAAATATACAGGCAGGCAGTAAGTGCTGCCGGAACGGGGTGTATGGCGGCTCTTGACGCTGAGCGCTATCTGGGTGCTATGGGCCTACATTAACAATCAACATTTAATAGTGAAAAAAAATAAAGCGGCAATTGTGCCGCTTTATTTTTTTATTGACCGCGCCTTCTGAAATCGTTGTCGCGGTGCATCATCATTTCATCCTGCTTTTCGGGTTCGGGCGGTGCACCAGACTTAAACTTCCTTATAGTATAGGTAAGTTGTACCATAAAGTACTGGCGCAATACGTTGGTATTGGCATTCTCGAAGTAAGTCTCCGTGACCGTGCGGGCTACACTGGTATTTTGGTTCAGGATGTCGTAAACGCTGATCCTTGCTTCAAGTGTTTTCTTCAACATTTTGTACCCAACGTACGCTCCCCACAAATTGAAGTTCTGAGCACCGGTGCCGCTAAAACCGGTGTAGTAGTTATTGGAGAAGTTGGTATTGAAAACAAAATTCTCAAGGAATACCCAATTGAACCTTACTGATGCTACGTGATTGTAGAAATTATTGGCCACCTGCGATTGAATGCTGTTACTCACCACATTATAATTGCCTGTATAAGACACAGTAAAATCGACCTTATCACTGATATTGCTGCTCAATACGGCACCAAAAGAAGGCACATAATTGGTAGCCTTGTTCACAACGTCGTTGACCAGACCCGGTGTTATATTATAATTAAGACCGGCATTCAGGTTGAGGTTACTCTTGATGAGCCCGACCGGGAACCCGTAAGTGATAAAGAAACGCGAACTGAAATAACCGTCCAGATTGACCGGGCGGGTGATCTGGCTACCCCTGTTAATAAGTATAGAAGTCCCGGAAACCTTGTCAGCGAAGATACTGTCCTTTGTAGGCTGGTAAACGGCTGATCCTACATAATCGAAAGTCTTGTTAGCGTATATATTAAGGAACAGATTACGACCTGTCTTGGCCTTGGTGAGACCGTAGCGCACCACTAAGGTGTGCTCGTATGACTGCTTCAGATCGGCATTACCGGTCTTCATCAACAACGGGTTTGAGATATCCACTACACTCTGCAGTTGTGTGATGGAGGGCGCGTTGGTGTTGGTTCGATACATTACCCTCATATTGCGGCCATCTGCAGCCCTGAAATTGTAAAAGGCATTGGGCAGAATATTAAAAAAAGACCTGGAGATGTGCGCTACAGCCGGAAATTCCTGATCACCTGCGAGATTGGCCTGCTGAACATTCAGCCCCACATTGAAACTTGTTTTCCTGTCGCGCTCTCCTACCCTGAAGCTGATACCCCCACGTTGTGTAGTGTAAGTGTTGGCATATTTGTTGGAGAACAGCGTGTCTTGCTTTGAATAATCGCCAGTTACCGCGTCCTTGTTGTATGTCATTTTATCGGACACGGACTCGCTGAACGACGGGTTATAACTGAATTGAAGTTGCCCCTTCTTCCCAATTGGCTCAGTGTATGTGAGGTTGGTCGATACGTTAGCGCCATCGCTTTGCAGATCATAGCGTTGGTCCCTGCCTACCCCCGTAACAACAGAATTGAAATAAAGGTTTTGCGAGTAGTTGGTGCCTTCGCCTGTCTTTTCATTGGCACCGCCATTTACATTCAAAGAGATCGTCCGTCTTGGCTTCCTGAATTTATGCTGATAGAGCAAATTACCTGAAGCATTGTACCCATCGTTCAATAATGATGTAGCGTTATTGGTGGAACTTTGAAGGATATCTGCTGCCAGCGTCTTCGCATATGACGACGTTGACGCGTCATTGTGTTGAAGACTTAACGAAGGAGAAAAAGTGATAGAATTTGCTGAATCTATCGTATACTCCAGACGCATATTGAACCTATGATTCAGGTTGTTTGTTGAGGACAGGCTGCTATCGTCATAAAGCGCGGAATTGGACGGACCGGCAAAATAGGTACGAGAAGTGCGCGAGTCATTGTTGTTGTCAGTGCCGTTTAAAAAATAACTACCAGACACTCTCATTTTCTTACCCCAACTGTCCGAATAGTTGAATCCGAAAGAATTCGTAGCACTGATGCCATTTTGCTGCCCCACCATAAAATTATTGGAACCACCGCCGCCTCCGCGAGCTCCCGGCCCGCGACCACCACGGCCTTGCCCGCCACCTAAGCCCAATACATCTTCCTGGCTGAAATTCTGCTGATTTATGTTGTTGGCGAGTCCTAACACAGAAATGCGCCTGTCGCCATTAAAAAAGTTCATGTTGCCACCGGCAAGGTACCTGTCATCTGTTCCATAACCCGCGTACACTTTGCCGAATACCCCTTCACTCTTATTGCGGCGGGTAATGATGTTCATGGTCTTCTGTGCGTTACCATCATCAAAACCGGTGAACATAGATTGATCGCTCAACTTATCAAATACCTGAATCTTATCTATCACCTCGGCCGGCAGATTCTTTAGTGCCAGCGTGGGGTCTGTTCCGAAAAACGGTTTACCGTCCACCAGCACCTGCTGCACAGCCTCACCATTCACTTTCACGCCTGTATTATCAGACGTTATGCCCGGCATTTTAGCTGCAAGCTCCTCTGCGGTAGCATCGGGGTTTGTTTTATAGGCATCTGCATTAAACTGGCTGGTGTCGCCTTTCTGCTCTCCCCTTATCTGACGGCCGGACACGGTAACACCTTTCAGCTCTCGGGCACTCGTCTCCATTTCTAAAGTACCCAACGAAATATCCTTGCCGGCAACGTCTACAGCGCGCCTCACCGCGCGATAACTCACATATCGAAGCGTGAGCATGTATTTTCCATCATTTACACTACTCAGGCTAAAATCGCCGTCCATACCCGTCACTGTTCCGGTTTTTTTTGTTGAATCTGCCACATTTACCAACATCACAGCAACCCCTGACAATGGCGAGGCTTCCTTTTTATCAATGACGCGTCCCGACACAATTCGTCCCTGCCCTGAGGAGTAGACGGACACAAACATCAAGGAAAGAAACAATATGGCAACTGAATAGAATTTCATAGACATTCAATATGAGTCTCTATCAAGAAAGTACTCCCGGCAAATAGCCGGGAGTACAACATTTAAATATGACTGCTAATAACACAATTCGTTTAATGTAGTTCAGCGACGGATCACTGCAGTAAAGCAAGTGACTTTGTGATTCGATCGAGTGCCTCCCGCAGATTCTCCATAGAGTTTGCAGTGGATAACCTGATACATTGCGGACTGCCGAACGCGCTTCCACTTACAGTAGCCACATGCGCCTCGTGCAACAGGAACATACTCAGATCCACGTCATTCTCTATCACATGTTCACCATATCGCTTTCCGAAGAACGCGCTGATGTCGGGGAAGGCATAGAAAGCTCCTCCCGGATTATTTGCTTTTACCCCCGGAATCTTCTGTAATGCTGCTGAAACGAAATCTCTGCGTTGTTTGTAGGCCGCTACCATCTCGTGGGTGGGACCAAGGTCGCTCAGCAATGCCGTGATGGCAGCACGTTGAGTAATGATGCTGGCACCAGACGTAAACTGCGATTGGAGCTTATCACATGCCTGTACCAACTCACGTGGTGCAGCCATGTAACCAAGACGCCAACCAGTCATCGCGAACCCTTTCGACATACCGTTGATCACAACCACTCTATCCCTTATCTCAGGAAACTGAGCGATACTTTCGTGCCCGCCTATAAAATTGATATACTCATATATCTCGTCGCTGATGATGCAAACCTGAGGATACTTCTTAAACACCTCCACCAGTGCTGCCAGCTCCTCTCGGGTGTACACGCTACCTGTAGGATTGCATGGCGAGGAGAACATAAATAACTTGGTCTTCGGCGTTATTGCCGCTTCCAATTGCTCGGGCTTCAGCTTGAAATCAGATTCAATACCACAATGAATATATTTTACAACACCTTCGGCAAGCTGCACCTGAGCGGCGTAGGTTACCCAAAAAGGAGTAGGAATGATCACTTCATCTCCCGGATCTACAAGGCAAAGGACAGCATTCACCAACGAGTGTTTGGCACCTGTAGATACCAATATCTCGGACGTTGAATAATCCAGGTTATTATCTCTCTTCAGCTTAGTACAGATAGCCTCCAATAATTCAGGAGTGCCTGCCACCGGAGTGTATTTGTTGTATCCTTCGTTGATAGCTGCTATCGCTGCGGTACGGATGTGTTCCGGTGTTTTAAAATCCGGTTCACCAAGGCTAAGATCTATTATATTGATTCCCCTTGCTTTCATCTCGCGGCTCATTTTGGCCATCTTAATTGTCTGCGGCTCGGAGAATAAGTTCAGTCGTTGAGCTAGTTGCATCTGCTGGTTCTGATGTTGGTAAATACAAACCTAAGGAAATTCGTGAATGTTATTCAAAAGGCTCTGTAAATATAGGTAATTGCACAAATACGCGCATATGTAAGGCAGTGAACATTTTCAATTACTTTTACCATTCAAATACAGAGAATTGAGCAGCGAAAAGCAGATAATGTTCCAAAACCGGTTGGCAAAGGTGTATAAGCACTTCAGCAAGCTTGCCCGCAAACAGAACATTGCATGTTACAGATTTTACGATCATGATCTACCTGAATTCCCCTTCGCGATAGACTTGTATAACGGAGCGGTGCATGCAGCCGAGTACAAACGTCGCCACGGCATGGAAGACGAAGAACATGAGATATGGCTGCAGGCGTGCCGCGAGACCATTGCGGGCGTTCTGGAAATTGATGCTGCCAATATATACATGAAAGTGCGCCAAAGAAAGGCAGGACGACAGGGTCAGTACGAGAAATTCAATGAAGAAAAGGTCGAAAAAATAGTTCCGGAGGGCGACCTCAGCTTTATCATTAACCTTACCGACTATCTTGATACGGGACTTTTCCTTGACCACCGCATTACCCGCGGCATGGTACGCAGCGAAGCAAAAGACCATGATGTGCTAAATCTCTTCTGCTACACAGGATCTTTCAGTGTTTATGCCGCACATGGAGGTGCCTGTACTGTAACGTCTGTAGATATGTCTAAGACCTACATCAACTGGGCAAAACGCAATATGCAGTATAACAAGCTGTACAAAAGCGAACAACACGAATTTATTCATGCCGATGTGATGGAATGGATAGATTACATGCCGAAAGACAGTTACGATATTATAGTCTGCGACCCACCTACCTTTTCAAACAGTAAACGAATGGAAGACACATTCGACGTGCAGCGAGATCATGTGAAACTGCTAAAGAAACTACTTCAAGGCTGTCGCGAGGGTGGAAAGATATACTTCAGCAACAACTACCGGAACTTTGTTCTGGAACGCGATTCTATTCCCGCAGTGTCCGTAAAAGACATCACAGCACTCACCACTCCATTTGACTTTCAGGGAAAATTGCACAGGAAATGCTACCTGATAACTAAATAGGACCAAGGAAAGTATCCTATTCGACTGATATCTTCATAGACGAGGTACCTTCAGAAGAACGTACGTTAACCAAATATATTCCGGCGTTGAAACCCGACACATCTATACGGTACGTATCTGTGTTTGCGGTGGTAATTTTTTGCGAGTAAACATCTCTTCCGGTTACATCAGTCACAGAAACTGTGGCGTCAGCACCAAACCCACGGGCGCTCACAATATTTACGAACGCCTTAGCCGGCACCGGGTATGCAAAAATTGCTCCGGCATTTTTTATATCGGACACCGCATTCACAACAAACGGCGTAATAGTACGGCTTCCGGTATGCCTTTTGAAGGTTACGTCTCCAACTGTCAGGTTTGCTGCAGTAACCGAGATAACAGAAGACGGAGTAGTGTAGTATTGATAGTACTCAGGGTAAACCACATAACTTCCTTCTGCAATACTGCCGAAAGAGTATTTGCCCTCTGTATTGGTGTATGTATGGGTCAATATCTGACCGGTAAGGGCATCTTTCAGAAAAACAAGTACTCCCGCATCTGCTACTTCACCTGCCGTGCCCTTGCCTGCACCTGAGTAAATGTAACCGCTTATAGTGCCGGGGCCGGAAGGCAGCGAAGCATATACCATATTGATGTCGGCTACGTTACCACCGCCTGACAAGTGATCGCTGATCGTTGCATTAGCCCAATAGGCTGAAGCACCTGCATAGGTAGGTACATATCCGCTAATACCCGGGATAGTCCCTTGCAGTTCAGCCAATACGTAGTACTTTCCTGCAACCTTGCTGGTGAAACCGAAATAATAACCAACACCATCAAAACATGTAGTTGCAGAATCGGTGGCGATGACTGAACTGTCTGACGGATCAACTTTTATCAGAAATACCTTCACATCCGGAACGGCAGGTGGAGCACCGGCAAATGAAACATAGCCTTTAATTCGATCACCGTTCAGCGTTACCACTGCAGTATTTGCACACCCAAAACCATTGACTCCTGTAACAGTGTAAGAAGACGTAGCGGTGGGATTGACCCAGGTAGTGGCACAAGCAGTACATGAAAGGCCCGCTGCGGGTGCCCAGGTATAAGAAACGATACCCGATCCGGTGGCGTTCATGGTGTATCCGCCTCCGCATCCATCAGGCATAAACGATGCTGAGATAGTAGGAAGAGGATTTACGGTGAGCGTTTTTGTCGCGATACATGATCCGATGGCATAGGTCATCGTAACTGTCCCGGCACTTACACCGGTCACAACTCCTGTACTGCTTCCTATTGTGGCTATTGTGGCTACCGGCAGGCTGCTGCTTGTCCATGTTCCGCCCGCGATAGTATCTGACAGTGCAACAACAGAACCGACACAAACCGATGAAGAACTTGCCGAAATGGGAGCAGGTGCCGGATTTACCGTCACGAATGCAGTAACAAAACAACCGCTACCCGTATGATAAAATATGGTCGCCGTACCGGCTGCAACACCAAGAACAATACCGGAAGCTGATCCGACCGATGCCACCGAAGTTGCTCCGGAGCTCCAAGTACCGCCGACAACAGAATTAAAGAGCGTTGAAGACGCCCCCCTGCAGAATGACATGGTGCCCGTTATTGAAGCGGGCATCGGGCTTACAGTCACATTAATTGTAGACGTAGCCGTACCACATACGTTGGACTTTGTGTAACTGATGATGGCGTTACCAACAGCAAGACCGGCGAAAACTCCGGTGCCGGGATCTACAGTCCCGATAGCAGGCGTTGCGCTCAGCCATGTGCCGCCTGAAACTGAACTCGTTAAGGTTGCAGTAGCCCCTGCACAAACGCTTGGGGGGCCTGCAAGTGTACCCGCCGATGGAGCCGGATTGACCGTAGCCACAGAAGTGACCATACAAACTCCCCCTACCACATAGCTGATCGTGGCGGTTCCTCCGGCCACACCCGTCATGGTTGTTCCGCTGCCTGTAGCTCCGCTGACCGTTGCAACCGAAGTGTTACTGCTGATCCACACGCCGCTTTCCGAGATATTGGTCAGTGTAATTGAGCCGCCCGGACAAACAGCAGACATACCCAGGATCGGACCCGGACTGGGATTAACAGTAACCACGCGTGATGAGTAGCAACCTGTTGAAGGAATTGTATAAATAATAGTACCGAGACCGGGAAACAAAGGATTTACAACACCGGACGATGACCCGACAGATAGTAATGATGCCGTGGTGGTACTCCATGTGCCACCAGACGGATAACAATACAATGTCGATGTAACCCCGGTACATATGTTGCCGGGCCCGGTAATTGAGGATGGATTAGGGTTGACGGTAATAGACTTTATGGCATAGCAGCCAGTACCCAAACTGTATGAGATCACCGCCGAACCGGCCGAAACACCGGTTACGACCCCTGAAACACCAACGGACGCTATTGCAGGCGAAGAAGAGGACCAGATGCCGCCGCCTGTTACATTATATAGTGGTATGGTACTACCCACACACACAGATGTGCCTCCGGTTACGGGTGCAGGTGCGGCATTAACCGTCACAACCGCAGTTACGGGAGTACTCCCGAATGTATAAGTTATTACCACTGTTCCCACAGTCAAACCCGATACCATGCCGGTGCTGCCCACTGTTGCCACAGCCGGCGAGGCAGAGGCCCAGGTACCACCGGCAGGAGTTCCTGTTAACCCTGTGGTACCACCCTCACATACCGACAAAACACCGGTAATTGTTTGGGAAGTTGCCGAAAAAGCAACCAGAAGGGAAACGAGAATCGAATATAAACGCAACTTCATTAGCCGGTAATTA
>JACSRV010000142.1 GCA_014879545.1 Chitinophagaceae bacterium
AGTCCGGTTCGCGATATGGTGGTGTTGGCATCTATGGCATAGACATGCACATATCGCTTCTGATCTATGGCGAAACCTTCTTCCTGAAACTTGTTGTACACGCCGCCCATATAAGAGACACCCACTTCACCCACCCTCCTGTTCCGCACTGCGATCTTTGCAGTGACCATGGGCGCACCATTAAAACTTTCTTCAAACCGGTTCGGGTTCAGCTTACTGGCGGGCAGTAGCGTTTTTCCGTCGGCATTATTAATTATCCGGTCGTCAAATCCGTTGGTCAGGTAGGCTTCCCAGGCAAAGGCCCAGTCTTTTTTGTACTGTTTTCCGTACATGCCAAAACCCACATTACTCCATGTGGCAGGAAGCATTTGAGTGGCCGAGGTAGGTCGGTCAATGAACTCCCACCTGGGTCCATCGTGGTTCTGATTGAACGCGCCGATCGGATTCATCACTATGCCCCCCCTGAGGTTCAGCAACGGGTGTATCTCCATATCCAATGCGGCGAACTCTATATTGATCTCCTTGGTGCCATCTTCAAATTCGATCTCGGACAGGAACTTCAACCGGTGTTCCAACCCTGAAGCTACAAACAGTGTTGTTCTCCTCATCTGGAACTGATGCCCCTCTGTGATGCCATCGGTACCCAGGTGCTGCCAGTTGGCCTCCAGGTATCCCCCCAACGACACCGGCATCTTCGCCACTGACAGGAACGGCCTGTTGTACACAGCGTCCATGTTCATTACCATCCCCGTGGTATCTTGTTGTTTTCTTTTCAGCAGTGTGGGATCGATCTGTGCGGTGGCATTCATTGCCAGCGTGCACAATGTCAGTGTCAATATCTTTCGCATTACGATTGTTTTCTCATATCAATGAACAATTGGTCGCCCTGAACCGTCACCGGGAAACTGCGCAACGGTAGTGTGGCCGGCGCTTCAGTGGCGTTCCCCCACTTGTCGAACGAACTACCGTGTGCAGGGCAAGTGAGTCTGTCGCCAGATACCTGCAACTCCGCCCCCTGATGCGTGCAACTCATCAGCACCGCGCTATACCTGTCGTTCTCTATGTGGTAGATACACACCGGAAATAGCAGGTCATCGTGCTTCATCACCACATAAGGTCGTTTACCCTCTTTGCCGTCAAATGCTGACAGAGGCACCTGCATCCCATCGGGCATTCGTGCGCCCTTTACGTAAGATGTAGTGGCACAGCTCTGTAACATTGCCGCACCAAACGCCATTCCTATACAGGCAATACAGCCGGTGCGTAAAAATTCTTTTCTATCCATGATCACAGACTTTCCAGAAACCCGAGCATCAGTGCTTTGTCAGTTTCCGTTAACGCTTCAAATTTATTCTTGCTATTTGTTGCTTCACCGCCGTGCAACTTTATCGCCTCAGTTATACTGTGTGCTCTCCCATCGTGCAGCAGAAAGTACTTTCCACCCTGCGAATTTTTCGACAATCCAAGTCCCCACAATGCAGGCGTACGCCATTCGGCAGTCGTTGCGGTTCCTTCGGTGTACCCGTCATCAAGCCCGGGCCCCATATCGTGCAGCAACATATCCGTGTAGGGGTAGAATTTCACATTCGACAATGGGGCGATAGGCGAATTGCCGGTAGTAAGCTCGGGTGTGTGGCACTTACCGCAACCGGCATTCAGGAACAACTCCTTGCCTTTCATCACATTCGCGTCAGAAGCATTTCGCTGCACCGGAGCTTTTAACGTTCTCAGATAAAATACAACATCTAAGATCGTCTGTTCACTCACTTCGGGGGCTATGTTTTGCCCAGTATACACATCTTTCGGTTCATAAAATGAGGTGATACCCATATCCTGGTTGTAAGCACCGGCTGTCTGTTGCAGCAAGTCGTGGGCACCGGCCTTCTTACCAAACCGGCCGGTACATTTTCCGCCTCTCAATATGCTGCCCTCTACAGGCTTTACATATTCCTTTATGTCTACCCAGTTCACCACGCCACTTATACCGTCTCCATCCGCATCATTGGGGTCTGCCATTGCCAGAAGGGTCGCATCAGGTACCGCCTCCAGAAAACCCATACCGGTATTAGCGGGAGGCAGGAATTTTGAGAAGGTAGCACCGGCAGGCACTCGCTCGGGCTGGTGCCCCGGTAGCGCCCGATCCTGCAATTGCGGCGCACCCAGTGCCAAAAACTTGTTTCCTGTACTATCGTTTTGCCCGAAACGGGTGAGCGTGGTAAAAGGATGTCCCTTACCATCACCCGCATGGCATGCGCCACAGGATGCCGCCACAAACAATGGCCCCAAACCGGTCTCCCGCGTAAAGATCTCATTGTTGAATGCCCTGTCGCCCCGTAAAAAAGCCATTTTCTGGTCAGCACTCAACCCATCTACCATTCCGTCCAGCACCTCGTTGTCTGCAGGAGCAGCAGGTTGCAGCTTGGTGCAGGAAAGTACCACCGACACGCAAAGACCCGCAAAAACGAAAATGTATTTTTTCATATCTAAAATTCTACATGGCAAAAGTAATTTATTAGGCATACCTAACAAATTTATTTTTACAGGGCATTTTCGAGGTGATCTTTGACGTGATTGGAAGAGTAGCTACCTTAGTAGTTCAAATAAGCACCCAATGATCCGGTTCCTGCTACTTGTTCCTGCCCTGTTGCTCTCACTTTCCGCAGCAGCACAATCTGACCCCCAAAAGGCGTTCGACCATGCCGCGGAATTTCCGGGCGGCCTGCAAGGATTGCAGGATTACCTCCGTATATCGATGCGCTATCCCGAGAAAGCAAAAAACGACAAAGCTGAAGGCCGTGTACAGGTGCGCTTTGATGTAAATGAGAACGGAAGCGTTGGTGCGATCAAGGTAATGAATCCGATACATCCGTCGCTGGATAGCGAAGCGGTGAGGGTGGTGAAAGGCATGCCCAACTGGAAACCTGCCACACTCGACAACAAGAACGTTAAGGTATCCATGGTACTTCCGGTGGTTTTTGCGCTCGACGATAAAAAGGGAAAGTAAGTCAGCACCCCGCATCCGGTTGTTATAATATTGCCAAACTGACCGCTCTGTCGTTCTCTTTTTGTTATTTTGCACATATTTCAGTCGATTATGAAAATTTCAAAAGAAGTAAAAACGGGTTCGCTGGTTGCCTCGGCTATCGTCGTCTTCTTCGCCGGTTTCTACTTCCTCAAGGGCTCAGACGCATTTTCAAACGACAAGGAATATTACTGCTATTTTCAATCTGTTGATGGTCTTCAGAAATCAACGTTCATTCAGATCAAAGGACTTAATGTCGGTCAGGTGACCGACATGGAACTTGCAGGTGACAAGGGCGTAAAGGTGACTCTATCTGTTGCTAACAAAACTCAGATACCGACCGGAACCATCGCCACACTTGCCCAGTCAGACCTGTTGGGTTCAAAGATCATTCGTCTGGACCTGGGCGATGGCCCCGGTACCGAACAAAAGGGTGCTGTTCTGCAGGCACGCAAGGACGGCGGAGCGATAGATAAGATATCAGGAGAGCTGACACCACGTCTCGAAGAACTTAAGATCACTATCATCGCATTTAATAACGCGCTCAATAACATCAATTCAATTGTCGGCCCCGACAATCAGGCTGCAATCACTTCTGCTATACAGTCGCTCAAGGCTACTTCTGAAAATGTTGCACGTCTATCGGATGCTCTGAGCAAAGAGAGCGGCCAAATAACAGGAATCATCCGCAACACGAACAGCATAACAGGCAACCTTGCCAAAAGCAACGACTCAATTCAACGAATAATAGCCAACACCAGCAAGATAACAGGACAGTTGGCAAACGCGCCGATCCAGAAAACCATAACTGACCTGCAAAAAACCACTGCACAACTCCAGGGCATCATGGATAAGGTGAACAACAATCAGGGATCTCTGGGTATGCTGGTGAACGACAAAGAACTTTACAACAATATGAACAAGTCGTTGAAGTCGATGACCGAACTCACCAACGACCTTAAGGCTCGTCCAAGCCGCTACATCAACGTAAGTGTATTCGGCGGCAAGAAAAAAGAGTAATGCCTCAGAAAACCACTTTTCTATCCTTTTCAAGTCAGCTCAGGCCGCTATTGTTGGCCGTGGTCTTGTTGTACCTGCCGTCTGTAGTGCTTGCGCAAGCACCCAAGGCCGACACAGCAGATAAAATAAAAGTGATATTGGCACAGGCGGGCAAGATGGAATTCTTCAAGACCGATAGTGGCAGTTACATCAAGTACGTAACCGATGTGATCATTTATCAGGGAACTGACACGCTTTATTGCGACAGCCTGTACAACTTTACCGAAAAGAAGAAACTGGAAGCATTCGGCAATGTGCGCATAGCACAGCAAGGCGGCACCGAAGCAACGTGTGACTATCTGCGCTATCAATCCGAACTCAAACTGGCCTACATGACAGGGAACGTAGGGCTGACGGATGGCAAAAACAACCTGTGGTGCGAGGAGCTCGACTACAACCTCAGCACCAAGGTGGGTACCTACAACCGCAATGGCACCCTGCAAAGCGACAGCACAATTGTGTCGAGCGAGAGAGGCACCTACGATGTGCGGTCGCACGAGGCACGCTTTATTGGTAATGTAACTGTCGCCGACCCGCGCTACAAGATCACCTCTAAGGACCTTGGCTATAATACCGAAACAAAGGTAGAAACGTTCTTTGCCCATTCGGTAGTGACCAGCGATAGCGGGCGTTCGGTCCTCACAACGTCGCGTGGCACCTACGACAGCAAAAATGTGGTTGCGCATTTTACAGGCCGCTCCTCTATTTGGAACGAGGGCCAGTATATTGAGGCTGACTCCATGCAGTATGATAAGCTGAGTGGTTACGGATACGCAATAGGACAGGTTGTAAGTATAGACACGGAACAACACGCTACCATCTACTGCGGCCGTGCCGATTTCTTCAGACGCAAACGCGTGCTCTGGGCTATCATTAAACCAGTGGTGGAGATAGCGACCGGTAAAGATACCTTCTACATGCGGGCAGATACGTTCTATTCTGCACCCATGGTAAAAGTACCGGGTCGCGCCTTCAAAATGCCGGTGGATCTGCCTGAGGTTTCCACAACAGACTCTGCGCGGGTAGCGGACAGCACAATCGCCCCTAAGACATCCACTGCAAAACCTGCTGAAGGCAGCAAGGGCAAACGTGGCAGAAACAAGAAAGTAGTGGCCGACTCAGCAACACTCGAAATTGTGGCCAAGCCCGCAGTTCCCGACAGCATGTGGATAGTCCCGGATATAAAATACCGGCTGGCCGATTTCTACCGCGACACTGGTAGAAAGGCGTTACCTGCAACCATTGCTAACACACCTTCTAAAAAGAAAAAGAAACATCGAATAACGCCTGCTGTGGACACTACCGACGGGGACACCACAGCTCCGGTGTTCTTTACGGGCTATCATCACGTGCTCATTTTCTCAGATTCGTTGCAGGCGCGCTGCGACAGCGTTACTTTCACGCGTTGCGATTCCGTCGTGCGCATGATCAACGAGCCTGTTGCGTGGTCACGCGGCAGCCAGATAACCGGAGACACCATTTACATGCAACTGGACAGCAGCAGCGTGCGTAGTATGTACGTGCCTGACAACTCTTTTATCGTTTCGAGGTCGGGACCTGAGCAAGCAGACCTTTTTGATCAGGTACAGGGCAAAACACTTACGGCATTCTTCAAGGACAACAACATCCGCAAAATGATTGTGCAGCCTGATGCACAGTCAATATACTTCACCAAGGACGACAACGGTGCGTATATGGGCCTCAGTCAGGCCAACGCAGAGGTAATGCGTATCTTCTTCGGCGAGGAAAAGATCAGCAGGATCAAGTACATCAAAAACGTGCAGAACGTGATGACCCCCATGGAACAAGCAGACCTGCCCAACGCACGACTCAGCCGTTTCAAATGGCTGTACAACGAGCGTCCGCAATCGAAAGAAGAATTGTTCCGATAACCGGCTAAGCGAATATGGCCAGGGTATAGTCTTTCTTACCTTTTTGGAGTAATACGTACTTGCCGTTCAGCAGATGATCGACAGTCAACTTTTGATCAGGAGCAGTGACTTTTTCTTTATTAATACTGATGCCACCGCCTTGCACCATCTTGCGCGCTTCGCCTTTGGACGCGAATACGCCAGACTCCGCAAGGAAGGTCACCAGATCGATACCTTCCTTAAGTTGATCGGCGCTTCCGGTAACCTGCTTCACACCATCCATCACTTCGAGTAACTGACGCTCAGACAATTCGCGCAGCACCTCTACCGAAGACTGCCCGAACAGGATATCTGAAGCCTTCTTTGCAAATGCCAGGTCCTCCTCGCTGTGCACCATAATGGTCATTTCATCGGCAAGGGCCTTTTGCAAATGACGCAGATGTGGCGCCGCTTCATGTGCCACTATCATTTCCTTGATCTCTGCAACAGGCCTGAAAGAGAATATCAGGCTCATCTTAGCAGCATCGGCATCGGGTAAGTTCAGCCAGAACTGGTAGAACAGATATGGCGACGTACGCTCTCTGTCGAGCCAAATGTTCCCGCCCTCAGATTTACCAAACTTGCTACCGTCACTCTTGGTGATGAGCTTGCATGTGAACGCAAATGCTTCTCCGCCCGACTTCCTGCGGATAAGCTCCGACCCGGTCACTACATTGCCCCATTGATCGGCACCGCCCATTTGCAGGCGCACATTGTGGTGGCTAAAAAGGTAGTAAAAATCGTAGCCCTGTATCAGCTGGTATGTAAACTCTGTAAACGAAATACCCGTCTCCATGCGCTTTTGCACAGAATCCTTGGCAATCATATAATTCACGGTGATGTGTTTGCCCACATCTCTGATAAAATCGAGGAATGAAAAATCTTTGAACCAGTCGTAGTTATTGACCATAACGGCACTATTGGCCGCACCGCTGTTAAAATCAAGGAATCGCTCCAGCTGCTTTCTGATGCCCGCACAGTTGTGCTGCACTGCTTCTATGTCAAGCAAGTTCCGCTCAGCAGATTTACCGCTCGGGTCACCCACAAGACCGGTAGCACCACCCACAAGGGCGTATGGTTTGTGACCCGCACGCTGCAATCGCATCAGCAATGTGATGGGCAACAGGCTACCCACGTGCAGACTGTCGGCCGTAGGGTCAAAGCCCACATAGGCCGACACCATTTCCTTGTCCAGCAATTCCTCGGTACCCGGCATTATGTCCTGCAGCAGGTTACGCTCCCTTAATTCAGCTATTAAACTCATTGTTCAGATATAGAATGCGGCAAAAATAGCATTTTTCTATACCCTACGAATTGCATATTGCTACAATATTATCAAACGCCTTCTCATCTTTGATCACATATTGTGTTGCGCCCTTGTTTATTGACTGCAGCGCCACACTATACGCGTCCTGGCTCGAGAACAACACCACCGGTATGTCCCTATTCAGCTTTTTGATGGCATCCAGTATTGCCATACCATTGGCGGCTTCCTTCTGCACCGAGTTCAGGTTATAGTCCAGGATGATCACATCCGGCTGCATCCTGAGGTTCTTGATACATTCTTCACCCGTAGTAAATACGTGGATCTCATGCAGCGTGTTTCTTGTAAGATGATCTTCCAGAGCCATTGCCATCATGTCGTCATCATCTACGATAAATATCTTCTTTACCATTTTCTTATTCATAACGTGCAAGTTTATACGAGGTAAACGGAGTTTGTTCGACTTAACGAATTTACACCATCGTCTCCAATTCTTTTTGTGATTTGTCTATGTCTTCCAATATGATCTTTACATCTTCAAATGCCTTCTCATTCTGAGATTTGGCCATGTGATCGACCTGCACACCCAGGTCATTCGTTTTCTTCATTCCCATCATCATCCACTTCGGTTTGAAAGAGTGCACATGCAGTGCCAACTCCACAAAATCCTTATTCTCAATAGCAGCCGCTATATTCTTGTGAAATGCCGGCAAGGCATTCAGATAAACCTTTATGTACTTCTGCATTCGCTTCTGGTCTCCCTCGCAGAAAGTGGTAAGGTAATCCATATTGGTGACCTTCTCCCAATCGAAAGTGGAAGCAGCGGCAGTTGCTTCCGCACCTACGCCCGTAGCATCTTGTTTAGCAGGCTCTTCTTTCACATGTTCAGCCTTTGCAGGTTGAGGCTTTGGCTTTTCTGCCTGCTTCTTCTGCGCCTGCTTAGGTGTAGACGGAACACCCGGCTGCCTTTCGCGACCCGTCACTTCAGCAATTGTATTTACCAGTTGCCATGGCTTAAACGGCTTCGGCACGTACGCCGTCATGCCCGATTCAAAACATAGGTCCAAATCGGCCCGCAGCACGCTGGCTGTGAGCGCGATGATCGGAATATCCTTCTTAGGAGCCTTCATCTCACCACGTATGTACTTAGTGGCATCAATGCCGTTCATAACAGGCATCTGCACATCCATCAATATCAGGTCGTAGTTGTTCGCCTTCAACAGATCCACCGCCTCTTGCCCGTTCACTACTTCGTCTGTCTCCACATCGGCCATCAGGTGCAAGGTCTCATTCACCACCAGGCGGTTATACTCGTTATCGTCTGCTATCAGGATACGCAGGCCATTCAGGATGGTGCCATCGGCGTTCTGCTCAGATGCCAGCCTTTGTTGCAGGCGCTCAGTGGACCCCACAGGATACCTGATGACGAACGAGAACGTAGTGCCCTTCCCAACCACACTTTCTACAGATATAGTTCCGCCCTGCAGTTCTACCAGATGCTTGGAAATAGACAGACCCAAACCGGTGCCACCGTATTTACGGGTATCAGAACTCTTCACCTGGCTGAAGCTTTCGAACAACTTTGAAACCTTGTCGGCCGGTATACCTATTCCTGTGTCAACTATCGCGTACTTAACCCACACATACTCACCTTCTTCTTTTTCCTTTGTCACGTCTATATGTACTCCGCCTTTCTCAGTAAACTTAAGCGCGTTTCCACCCAGGTTTATGAGCACCTGATTCAATCGGTAGGGGTCGCCCACTATGACGTCGCTCAACTTATCGTCAACAGTTGTGATCAGTTGCAGCCCTTTATCCTCGGCACGATAAGACAGCGTGTCCTTAACCTGCTTAAGTGTATCTGTAAGTGAAAAATCAATTTTCTCCAGTTCCAGTTTACCGGCCTCGATCTTAGACAGATCCAGTACATCATTGATCACGTGCAGCAGAATGTCAGCCGATTTGCTGATGGCCTTCAGGTAGCTCTCTTGCTCGGGTGAAGGATTCTTCTGTATTAAAAGACCGGTCATACCAATAATGGCATTCATAGGTGTGCGGATCTCGTGACTGATGTTTGCAATAAACTCTTGCTTAAAGCGTTCTGAGCGTTCAGCACGCAGCTTCTGCTGTACCGCCTTCTTCCGCTCTCTTCCTATAAAAAACAGGAAAGACGCCAACACAAGGATACCTACAACCCCAATGTAAATGTAAAGACGTTGATTGCTAAGTTTCCGGTCTTTTATCTGCAATTCGTTCTGTTGCAACTCCATTTTGCTTCGTTGCAACGCCAATTCACTCTGCTGCAACTCCAATTTGCTGTTCTGCAGCTGCATATTTGTTGCCTGCAACGCTTGCTCCTCCTCTGCCAGGGTCAATTTTCTTTCTTTTTCCAGCGCATTCAGCTTCTCCATAGTCAGGTCACTCTGGGTTTTCTTTAAAGCCATACTGACACTGGTCTTCTCTTGTTCGGTGGCAGAGAGGGTTCTGCTTGTAGAGTCGAGCTGTTTCTGCTTGAGGGCAAGTACCCTTGCCTGCTCTTTCAAATGTTCCTCAGCTGCCTGCTTCTGTTGGCGAATGGAATCTTCGCGCTTGGTGTGCTGGTATTCTATCTGTCGTTTCTCCAACTCAGCAACCTTTTTATTGCTGAATACGGTTTTCTTCAGTGCCAGCATCTCTCTTGACGACTGAAGCGACCCCTTGATGTCGCCGGACAGCTTTTGTGCAGCGATGAGGGTTCGGTAAGAAGTCTTCATCTGCTCCAGTTCACCCACTTCCTCAGACGTCGCTATCGCCTTTCTCGCATAATCGATAGACCGCGTCAGGCTGGTCTGTTTAGCCTTAACTATCTGGTCCGTCTCTTCACTTTCCGACAATTTCCTTGCTACCGACAAATATAGATCGGCCGCATTGCCCAAACTATGGGACATAGACTGTTTATCGCCCTTTCCTTCAGAAGCCTTTATTGCCCTCACCTCGGCTTCTATCTTCTTTGACAACTCCGGCATAGAAAGCTCGGAATAATCGACCTGTGCCCACAGGCAGGCGGGCACCAGAAGGGCTATTAAAATCAGTATTCTTTTCATTTCATAGTTTTAAGAATGAACTTTCCTGCAACATTTTCGGTCGCCGGCATTATTGCAGATAGGAGTTTATCAATTTATGCAGATTCGCAGAATGAAAGTATCTTTTCAAACGCACTCTCGTTCTTCACCACATATTCCGATGCGCCCATTTTCTTGGTCTGCAGAATGATCCAGGTGGCATCCTGACTCGAGAGCATTACAATCTTTATATGATCGTGCTGCTTCTTGATCTCTTCAAGAATATGCAATCCATCGGCCGCATCCTTCTTCACAGAATTGAGATTGTAGTCGAGAATGATAATGTCAGGCTCTTCGTTCAGATGATCCAGACATTCTTCTCCGGTGTTAAATATCTGCACCTCACAATTGGTCTTCCTCGCCAGATAATCTTCCAACGCCATAGACAGCATTTCGTCGTCGTCTACAACGAAGATCTTTTTGACTTCATTACTCATACTCAACTTGTTTTTATATGAACAATCCCGTCGCACCTGAAAAACACCGCTCACCTGCGCTGACACCAACGGATAGATTTAGCCAAGATATGAAGAAATAAACCATTTACCAATTTTCAAAATACTATTCATGCTTTTCAAAAACAATGTCATTCAGGTAAATGAAATATACTTTAGCGATTGATATGTATATTTGGTGAATATCCACAACACGGATAGTAACATTTAACCACTTGGCTCGCACACTATTTTACTTCGTTTTGGCTTCACTGCTGATGCTCACCCCCTTGAGCAACAGAGCATCTGTACTGCCGCAAAAAAATGAGGTAATCACAGAGAAAGTTGCAGCCCCTCTAGCACAAACCACTACCGAAGTTAAACCGGCATCGCACGAGCAGAAACAGATAGTGCTTCATGCTGCTGCAGTAGTGCCCCCATCGTCGGCACCGTCTACCAAGACTGTCATTATCCTGATAATCGAAGCATTTGTTGCGGGGTTGTTGGCTATGTTCACCCCCTACATGTATACCATTCACCCCTTCACTACCGGATACCTTACCCGAAACGTGAAGACAGCAAGGGGCCGACTTTCCAAAACACTGCAATATGCAGCGGCACTGGCTGTGATATTTACCGCTCTGGGCCTTTTTGTTTCCGGGATCATTAAGGTGACAGGGGTTAACAAATTCACCGAGCACTGGGTATTCAACGTATTCTTCTTCCGCATATTTCTGATGCTGGGCATCTCCTTCCTGGGCGCATTCGCATTCAAGCTTCCGGCATCTTGGATCAACGCCATTGCTGAGAAAGCGAAACAGAACGATCTAAAGGGCATATTCATTATGGCACTCACGCTGCCGGCAGCATCCTTCTCGTCAACCTTCCCCATAATAGGGCTGGTATTGCTTCAGGCGGGTTCGGTGCCGGTTATCGGACCCACTATAGGGTTGTTCGCATTCTCCATAGGGTTGGGCCTACCGTTTGTAGTTCCCGGCATCATGAAGCTATTCAAATCGAAAAGCGTTCTCAATAATATCAAGGTCATTCTGGGATTCTTATGTCTGATGATAGCCCTGAAGTTTATGTCCAAGGCTGATGTGGCACTGGAACTGGGACTTATCAGCCGTGAACTATTCATTGAAATATGGCTTGGCCTCTGGGCGCTTATGGGCATCTACATGCTTGGCTACATGAAACTATCGCACGACACAGAGACAGAACGTAACATCTACGGACAAGAATACACGTCACTCTCGCGCATGTTCATTGCAATGGGTGCATTCATATTTGCGGTATATCTGCTGCCAGGTATCTGGGGGGCGCCGTTGCATGGTGTGAGCGGGTTCCTTCCTCACTGATCTTTCGCAAGTTCTGCCTCCATGCGGTATGCCATCTCTAAAGCTGTTGCGGCACCCAATGTTCTTAATGAAGCGATCATATTTTCCTTCTCTACCCTTGAAAAAGCATCGGGCATAGTGGTCATCTTCTTTCGTTCATCTGCCACAGCGTCAAACGTTTTTTGCAGCGTGTCATTCACTTTAAGGTCCATTACCAGATGCACCCTGTCCGTATCTCCGCCGTTGTTGAGGCGGTGCGGCAGATTGAAGTTCATGTACCAGCAGCTACCTTCCTCCATTACTACGCGCTCGCCGTCAATGTAGAATTCTACCAGTTCATTAGTGAAGATGGGCACGTGTATGCGAGCTTCTCCATGCTCGAAAGATAGTTCGGCATCTCTGTGCTCTCTGATCAATGCACCCGGTGCCAGCTTCAGCAAACGCACACCCATCACTTGACAGCCAAAACTATCGATCACCACTCTCATATACGGGCATGCATCCATCAAGACTGTATCCTCAAAAGTCTTTTCTTCTCGTGCTTCAGGCAACAGATCTGTAAGGCTACCGCCGAGCGACCGAAGGGGCAATGCGCTCCAGTCGCCCTCATAATGCGCAACGTTGTAGTGCCTGATCCAATGGTGTGAAAGTCGGGAAAATTCCTGCTGCAATAGCTGAGACGAAAATGTGAACGGGAACCGGATGTACCTGATAACTTGTTTCATGGGAAATGGTGGGTTGGATGTCCTGTCGCATAGGTACAAAAAAACAACCACACTTTCAATGGCTGCTGACGTATGTAAGCTATAAAACGGGCTAGCTGGCAGCCACCACATCACGGATGTGATCCCACAAAGCAACCCTTGCCTGCAGCGATGTCTTTACCCATGCGGTAGCCTCAGCCCACTTAACATCGTCGTCCCCGCAGAGTTCCTCTGTCATAGCATAGGCAAGGTGCGAATGATGATCTCCATCCACTTCTATGTGACGCTCCAAGTAATACTGAAAAGTAGTTGCCGCCCCGCTCATGCGTTCATTCAGTTCTTTGACAAACGAGATGAACATACCCGGTATCAGGTCTTCCCTTCCGTAAGTGAATACTGCAGCGGCAATGTGGGGTTTGCCGGTAGCTATCACATCAAATGTTGTGGCAACAAATGATCGCACGGCCTCGGGGGTATTGCTATTCTGCAAAGCGGCCCTGACACTATTTACACTGCTTATTTGCTGCAGTCTGTGGCTGATGGTCTCTGTATCTGCGCCCGCTTGCTTCATTGCTTTCAAATACAACTCGAAATGACTGGACCGAACTCCATCTTCATCCACATCACTTTCTTCGCCGGTCACTATCTCGTTGATGAGATAACGTGTGGCCGGGCTGCCCTTGGGCTGCCATGGAAGGTCTACACAAGTAAGCTCGCGTTGCAGATATTTGAGCAGCGACATGAAGTCCCACACTGCGAACACATGCGCCTCCATAAAACTCCGAAGCCCCTCAAGTGTTGTGATACTTGCGTATACCGGATGCTCGGTAAGCGTGGCACGTAACTCAGCTATTTCCTTTTTCAGTAATTCCAACCTGTGATTCATTTCCTTCCTTAACGCGCAAATTTATACTGAGGTGATCCTTCTCAATGTCAGATGAATATCACAAAATATCTTCATTATGCCGGCCACGCTTCAACACGTTGACGACAAAAAGGCCAATTGAAGATAACAGCACCAAAACAACACCCAACATATGCACCGACTTTTCGTCGGTTTGGTTATTGGCGTTAGTGTATCGCAACATCGAAAACCCAAGAAATGCAAACAGTATTCCTACCACACGATAATAACTATTCATATGTCTAAATTACCGAGACAGCAAATTCCGGAAGCCGCTTATTTTAGTAGCTTGAAGCAGGCAACGTAACAATTGTTCCATTTCGATAACATTTCATGAGATAACTTTGCAACAGATAATCAAAGTGTCCCCACCAGATGAGTACGAACAAGAATACCGAACAGAAGCCCTCAGTTGTCAAAGCCATCTTCAACATGCAGTGCCCCAGTTGCCGTAAGGGGCATATGTACAAGCAAAAAAGTATGTTCCCACTGAAGACCATGCTTGATATGCCTGAAGAGTGCCCTGTATGCGGCCAAAAAATGGAACCTCAGACAGGTTTCTACTTTGGTACCGGGTACGTGAGCTATGCCCTGTCGGTGGCACTGTTCGCATTCAACCTGGTGTGGTACTGGACCTTTTTCGGTATCTCCTACAAAGACAACAGCATTTTCTACTACCTCATTACTTCCATAAGCATTGTAGTACTTATGCAGCCCTACATTATGCGCATATCGAGGGTGCTATACCTCTATATGTTTGTGCGCTACGGGGACCATACTAAGGAGCAATCTGCTGATCATGACCACGCAATTCCTTCAGGCAACCAGGCCAGATAGCAGTTTCGCTTTATAAGTGTAATTTAGCCAACCTATGTACGGTATGCTCCGTCGGTTTGTGGTTGGCATCACGCTGTTGGTTGGCGCGTGGTTCTTCGCGTTCTATGGCAAGGAATCCTATCCTTTCAATGGCGACGCCATGGGCTACTATATGTATCTGCCGTCCACCTTCATTTATCACAACCTGAAGGCGCTCGACTGGCTGCCCGAAGACCATAAGTTCGACTACCGCATCCGCTTTTACGTGTCGGAGCTGCGGCGTGAGGGGTTGTACACTCCTGCCGGCTACCTTATAGACAAATACACCTACGGTGTCGCCGCGCTGGAGCTACCCTTCTTTCTTGCTGCACATGCCTACGAGAAGTCGATAGGTGGTAACCCTGACGGGTACTCAGCTTCTTATGTGAATGCCATTTGGGTCTCCACCGTCTTCTATGCCCTTCTGGGACTACTGCTGCTCTACCATATACTGGCGCGCCTCTACAGCAAGAGTCTCGCAGTTGCCGGCACGGTACTTATTTTCACCGGCACCAACCTGTTCTGGTTCACGGTGGGGCAGGCGGGCATGGCGCATGTGCCTTTATTCTTCCTTTACAGCCTGCTGCTCTACACCACTATGCTGCTACACGAGCGGCCCGGGAAGTGGCTTTTCGTAGTTGCGGGTCTTGCAGCAGGGGCTATTACCATCATTCGCCCAACAGACGTCATCTGTCTGCTTATTCCGCTACTTTACAACGTATATAATGGCCGCACGTTACGTGCCAAGCTGCAGTTTCTTCGCGGGCAGCTTAGCGGCCTGCTGTTGTTCGTCGTAACGTTTGTGCTGCCGCTATTGCCACAAATGATCTACTGGAAGAAATTTGCCGGCAGCTTCCTCTACTACAGCTACAGCAAAGAGACCTTCCACTGGAACGACCCGCACGTTATGGACGGACTATTCTCCTTCCGCAATGGGTGGTTTGTTTATACACCGCTGATGCTGGTGGCAATTGCGGGCCTTGTTTGCTACAAGCGAATGAAGTCTACCGCGCTGCTCACATGGCTCATACTACCGGTGTATGTGTATGTAGTATATAGCTGGCATTGCTACAACTACATCAACGGACTCGGCTCGCGGCCCATGATCCATCTGTACCCGCTGCTGGCCATTCCGCTCACCGCACTGCTGCAGTGGGCGCTATCGCGTGGCACAGCGGCAAAGGCAACATTGGCGGGCATTGTGCTGCTATTTACTGCCGTCAACATTTCCTACAGCATACAACAGGCAAAGGGCATTTTGTTCAGCGAGGAATCTAACGCTACTTACAACCTGAATATGCTGTTCCGCACGCGCGCCACCTATGCCGACCTGGTGATGATGGATGTGCAGGAAGTGCAGCCAGACGAAAACAAACTGCAAAAGGTAGCCACCCTTGCCTGTGTGACCCATGAAGACAGCAACGACCACCACATCCCCGACCCTACCGGCCAAAGCTGCTTCGTTTTCCACATGCCGGGCGGCGAAGAGTACTACCGCGAGCAGATAAAGGTGCCTTATAACAAACAGACCTTTAGCAATGCGCGCTATATAAAGTGCAGTGGCCGATTTGCCTGTACACAGCACTATACCTATTACAAACACCTGCTGACCCTGGACATAACCACCCGCGACAAGCGCAATCTGTGGTGGGGTTGCCGCATAGACAACAAGATAGGTCTTACCGATGCGGATGCGCCGGCAAGCGAGTTCCACATATACCACTGCGACCTGAACAAGTGGGGCAAAGTATGGTTCTATGTGCCTATACCCGACGGTCTTGATGATGGTGACCAGATCCGCGTGGATGTTTGGAACATAGGGTGGCAGGAACTGCTGCTCGATGACATCTGCCTGGAGCTCTATCGCTGATCCCCTCCTTCTATCGCTCGGTCATTTTGTTGCGGGCGGTGATGCACCAAAGCAATTCATTGACAAAGTTGGCCGCACGCCGCTCGATGGTAGCCTTGTCGGCCGGGATGCCGTTCTCGTCAAATGCCTCGCTGACCCTTGGCACCGGGAACATGGCCGGTACTGTCCAGGCGCGCATCTTCCACAGCGTGAACTGAAGTGATGTAATGACCTGTGTGCCGCCAAACACACCATCGGACACTGTGGCTATTGCAACCGGCTTGCGGTGCCATTCGTCATACAACAGGTCCACCACATTTTTAAGCGCAGCGGGATAACCGCCATTGTACTCAGGGGTTACAATAATGACCCCATCGGCGGCCGACACCCTGCCGGCAAACTGCATCACTTTTGTGGATGGTGTGGCCTGATACTTTAGCCGCTCTTCAAACAGCGGAAAGCGGTATTCGTTCAGGTCCAGTATCTCGGCGCTCAGTTGCTGCTGCTCCAGATATTGTTTCAGGAACAGGGCCACCCTGTGGCTATTGCGACCGGTGCGCACACTGGCCGATATGATCGCTATGTTTGGCATAGTACGTTTTGTTTTTTCGTAACATCAGCGGGTGTTGTTGTTGTTCCCACCGCTGCAAAAAGTCTCATTGCACGAGGAAAAAAATAATCTCCCACCCTCCCATTGATAATCAGTCAGTTGCGTTAAAAAAATCTCCCAAAAAACTCCCACATTCTCCCGTTATCTCTCATGGCCGGGAGTAATGTGTTTGTCCGGTTTTCCGGCACCTGCCTGCGCAACAATACACTTTGCCTGTCTTATCTATTAAAGATACATACAAGGCAGAGAAAGGGCAAAAGAAATATTTATGATACTACAGAAAACGAGGTATGGTAGGACGGAGGGTGGGAGTGGAAAAACGCTGCTGTGGCCGGTTAAATATACTTGCGGGCGTTCATTGTCTTGTTATTCAAGTAACATAATTGTAGTTTTATCCTCCCATGTCACCCTTACCCGATAAAAAATCGCTGTCCGAAAGGGACATTTGTACAAAATTCATCACGCCGGCAATTGAAAAAGCAGGCTGGAATCGTCACACTCATTATCTGGAGGAAGTATCTTTTACTGATGGTAAGATATACGTGCGCGGTAAACTGACCGCACGCGGCACTCAAAAACGTGCCGACTACATTCTTTACTACAAACCCAATATCCCCATTGCCATTATAGAGGCAAAGGACAATAAGCACTCGGTAAGAGCCGGCATTCAGCAGGCATTAGATTATGCCAAAATATTAGACATCCCCTGCGTTTTCAGTAGCAATGGCGACGGATTTCTGTTCCACGACAGAACAGCTACCGACGGCAACATAGAAACCGAGCTGGATATTGATAGTTTCCCCTCGCCGGAACAACTGTGGGAACGATACAAAAAGTACAAAGGCATTGTAACCCCCGAGTCGGAGAAAATAGCAGCGCAGGACTACTATTTTGACGGATCGAGCAGGAAGCCCAGATACTATCAGCAGATTGCCGTAAACAGAACTGTGGAGGCGATTGCAAATGGACAGAAGCGCATTATTCTTGTAATGGCTACCGGTACCGGTAAGACCTATACCGCGTTTCAAATCATTCACCGCCTGTGGAAGAGCGGGGCAAAAAAGAGAATACTATTTCTGGCCGACCGCAATGCTTTGATAGACCAGACGCGAAGGGGCGACTTCAAACATTTCAAAGATAAAATGACGGTGGTAAAGCACCGGCAAATAGACAAGAGTTACGAGATCTATTTGGCTTTGTATCAAGGCCTGTCAGGTACCGACGAAGCATCGAACGTTTACAAACAGTTCTCGCCCGATTTTTTCGACCTCATAGTTGTTGATGAGTGCCACCGGGGCAGCGCCAATGAAGATAGTGCGTGGCACGAAATATTGTCCTACTTCAGTAGTGCAACCCATATTGGTTTAACGGCCACTCCGAAAGAAAGCAAGGAAACAAGTAACAGCGGATATTTTGGCGAACCTATATATACCTATTCTTTAAAACAGGGAATAGACGATGGTTTTCTTGCGCCATACAGGGTGGTAAGAATAGGTTTGAATGTGGACGCCGAAGGGTGGAGACCCAACCAAGGAAAAACTGACATTGATGGCAACCCTGTTGAAGATAGGATTTACAATAGAAAAGACTTTGACAGGCATTTGGTAATAGAAGAGCGGACCGAACTGGTTGCCAAAAAACTGACTGAGTTTTTGAAAGGGTACGATCGTTTTGCTAAAACAATAGTGTTTTGTGTAGACATAGACCATGCAGAAAGAATGCGATCGGCACTGGCAAAACAGAACGCAGACCTTGTAAAGGAGAATTACAAGTATGTAATGCAGATAACGGGCGATAATGATGAAGGGAAAAGAGAGCTGGACAACTTTATTAACCCCGAAGAAAGATATCCGGTCATAGCTACTACATCAGAGTTAATGACCACGGGTGTAGATGCGCAAACCTGCAAAGTGATAGTGTTGGATGCCAATATCACATCAATGACCAAGTTCAAGCAGATCATTGGCCGTGGCACACGCATCAATGAGGCGTTTGGCAAAATGTATTTTACCATTTTGGATTTTAGAAATGCCACCGATCTGTTTGCCGATAAAGATTTTGATGGAGACCCTATCAGAGTGAAGCCGGTTTCCGAAGACGAAGACCTGTCAATGGTTGTGATTGAAGAGGAAGAAAATACGGTGACAGTATTGGATCAGGAATCGGGCGAAGAAGTGACATTTGAAAAAGTAAATATCAGATACCCTGATGGCTCTCATTTGAAAGGGAATTGGGTAGTGAAAGAGCCTAAAGGCCAGAGAGAGAAGGTTTATGTAAACGGTGTGGATGTATCGGTATTGGTGAGCCGTGAGATGTACTTTGACCAACACGGCAAGCCCATTACAACGAGTTTAAAAGACCATACCAGGGAAATAGTTAAGGAACATTTTGCTTCGCTGAACGACTTCCTGAATAAGTGGAACGCTACCGAACGCAAAGAAGCTATTATTGCCGAACTACAGGACCATGGTGTTATGGTAGAAGCATTGTATGAGGCAGTGGGCAAGCAGGTGGACCTGTTTGATTTAATATGTCATGTTGCTTACGACCAACCGCCACTGACCCGAAAAGAAAGAGCCAACAATGTGAAAAAGAGAAACTACTTCACCAAGTATGGCGAAAAGGCAAAAGAGGTATTAGAAGCATTGCTGGATAAGTATGCCGATGAAGGCATAGTGAACATAGAAAGCATTGATGTGCTGAAGGTAAAACCGCTAACTGATTTTGGTTCTCCGTTGGAGATCATTAGTAAGTTTGGCAATAAGGATAAATACCTTCAGGCGGTAAATGAATTGGAAACTGAATTGTATATAACAGCGTAATTATGCCATTACCCAAAGAACTAGAATATGTTTTGGCTGCGTCTAAATTGGTTGAGCAGCATTATTATCGCCCGGTAGGCATCGGCAACAATCAAAACGAAATCAACCATGCAGGTGAGGGTCATTACACATTGGGACTTGTGCTGCAACTCGAAACTTTGAAGCCTGAATACGGTGATAATGAAAGATTGATATGGCAATATGACATTCCCAAAGTCAGGGCAAATGACATACAACCAGACTTGGTGTTTCATGACCCTGCAGATGGCAGGCCGGATCAACGTATTTATATCGAAATAAAAACCGATCCCGGGACCACGGATGCTCGCTATAACTCAGATTTAGAAAAATTAATAAGAGCCGTGTCACCCAATGACACAAATGGTCCTCTTTTAGGATTTAGCTTTGGAATATTTCTTGTCGGCAATAAACAATTAAATCAACTCGAAACATTAATTAGAAATATGCGAACGAATATTGGTGGTTTAGCGGAAAAACTATACTTGATTTATTTTGATCGGGCTGCGTACGACCCTAAAATTAAATGCTTCACCGATATTCTTATATAATCAATGGCTAACATCAGCGGAGTAATAAAGAGCATACGGGATATAATGTGGCAGGATACCGGCCTGAATGGCGATGCACAACGCATTGAGCAACTTGGGTGGATGCTGTTTTTGAAGATATTTTCTGATAAGGATAAGGAACTGGAGATATTGGATGACAAATACACCTCGCCTATACCCGCTCAGTTTCATTGGGTAAAGGAGAAGGGAAACTGGGCGGGTGATGATGAGGGCATGACGGGTGATGAATTGCTGGAGTTTGTGGATAGGCAACTGTTCCCCGCGCTACGCAACATAGACCTGAGCACAGGCAACCGCCGTGCGGTGATAGTGCGGGAGGTGTTTGACGGCAATAACAACTACATGAAAAGCGGCATCAACATTCGCAAGGTGTTGAATAAGCTGAATGAAATAGACTTTAATGTGGCTAAAGACCGCCATGCTTTTGGTGAGCTGTATGAAGGCATATTGAAGGAATTGCAGAGTGCGGGTAAAAGTGGCGAATTCTACACACCCAGGGCTATAACGCAGTTCATTACCGACATTTTAGACCCGCAGCCTGGCGAAAAAATACTTGACCCCGCATGTGGCACCGGCGGCTACCTTACCTGCGCTATTGAGCATCTGAAAAAACAGGCCAATAGTGTGGAAGCCCGCAAAAGCCTGGAACAGAATGTGGCAGGCTGGGAATACAAACCATTGCCCTACCTGCTGGCTACCACCAACCTGATACTGCACGACATAGAAGTGCCGAATATCCGCTTTGGTGATGCACTGGATCAGCCGTTGGCGAATTTTACTGAAAAGGACAGAGTGAATGTGATACTTGCCAACCCGCCGTTTGGCGGTATTGTAGCCAATGGCAATGAAACCAATTTCCAGCAGAACTACCGTACAAAAGAAAGTGCCGACCTGTTTCTGATACTGATGATACACTTGCTGAAACAAGGTGGCCGGGCCGGTATAGTACTGCCCGATGGCAGCCTTACCGGTGAGGGTGTAAAACAGAGAGTGAGGCAGAAATTGCTTGAAGAATGCAACCTGCATACCATCATCCGCCTGCCGAACTCGGTGTTCCAACCCTACGCCACGGTGGCTACCAACCTACTGTTCTTCAAGAAGGGCGAACCCACCAAGGAAATATGGTATTACGAACACCGTATGCCAGAGGGGTACAAGGCATACAGTAAAACAAAGCCTATACAGGTGCAGGAGTTTGAGCCTATAAAAGCATGGTGGAAGAACAGGAAGGAAAGTGAAATTTGCTGGAAGGTAGGCATAGATACTATTGTGGATCGGGGCTACGATCTGGACATTAAGAACCCAACTAAGCAGGAAGAAGCGCACGAATATAGTAGTGCAGAGCTGTTGACTATGCTTTCCGTATCTTTGCAACATTCCAACAAATTGTTAGAAAAATTAAAAATGGCTATATAATGAGTAAGCTACCTACCATATTCTTGTCCTACAATTCAGGGTCAGATCTGGAAGAAACTCTTGCAGTAAGGTTGCATACAATAGGAGCGGTACATGGGTTCAGAATGTTGTTGCCCGACAGATACGATAATTCTGAACTGGTATCTGCCGAAACCAGAAACAGGATTGTAATGTCCGACTATTTCATTCTGTTCTCCACATCTGTCCTTGGCGCACAGGTGCAGGAAGAAATTGCCATTGCTTTCCAACATCTCAACGATAAGTCGAAGATCATAGTAATATTTGACCGACATAAAGGAAAAAACATACACGGGGCCGATAACTGTACTCAGATATATATTGATTCGCGAGCTGAATCAACTCAACAGATACTGGAACGAATACTGGCGGAACTAAAGAGTAAAGAGATCAGAAAACCCACTAAGAAGCAAACATCTACGGAAGATATAGTAGGGGGCATATTATTGGCAGGCTTAGGCCTGTTGGTGCTCGGTGCATTATTGGACAATGGGAAAGGTAAATAAATGACAGCAAACAGGAAAGTCATTATAGACACCTCAGCACTAATATGTTTTACCGAAATTAGAAGAGATGTCGATGTTTTTGGATGTTTACGATCTATTTTCGGTCAGGTGCTGGTGCCTACCGAAATAAAAGCAGAATATGAGCGGGGAACAGCAAAGGAACCCCAAAGAAACTGGCTCTTAGAAAGATTGAGGCCCAATGTGGGTTTTTATGCGTTATGTACCCGTTATGATTCGATTGTTCTGGCAATGTTGCAGAACATAAAAGGTATTGATGCCGGTGAAGCTGAGGCAGTAGCACAGTATAACAAAGCCGGAGCGTATTATATATTGACCGATGATGCAAGGTTTGCAAATTCAATCAAAGCGGTACATCCTGACATTAGGGTTATTAGCTCACTGCATATAATTGCTTTAATAGAATTTAATCGTTTGCTTCCTGATTGTCAGCCATTGAAAAAGAAGATACACGCAAAACTTAATTACAAAAGCAAGCATCTGAGAGAAGCATATATTTATATTGCCAAGGATCTAGGTTTGTCGTTGACTGGTAAGGATATTTCAAAGAAAACAAGCCTTAAGACAATTCTTAGTGAATAATGGCGTGTTGATTCTCTTTCGCTACTATAGGGGAATGAATTTCGCTCATCACTGGCGAGCTTTCTAAAATAGAAGGACTGCTTTTGCTATTAATACTCCCAACAGTGTTGAGAGTATTGAAAATGCCTAAGGGCATAAAATTGATTGTTTTACGGGAAGAAAATGAAGGATGAATGAAATAACAGTCAAAATATTCTTGAATAAATCAAAGAAGACATAAGAATGAGTAGCGGTAGGAAAAAGAAAATTGATAACTCAAACTCTACATGGGAGCAGATTTTCAATAAGAATGTTGGGCGATACTTACAGACAATAATTGCTGAATTAGCCAATCAAAATAACGACTATGCTATCAATGATAGTGCATCGTCATTACTAAACATCATCAAAACAATTAACACGAAAAAATACCCTGAGATACCAGATTCAGATATTCCATTTAGGATACCAACAAATTGGGTATGGTGCAGATTGGGAGAAATCTGCACCAAAATAGGGTCAGGTAGTACACCGAATGGCAGCAACTATTCCGATGAGGGCATCCCTTTTTTTCGATCACAGAATATACACAATGAAGGTCTAGTTTATGATGATATAAATTTCATTTCAACTGAAATTCATCAGAAAATGAAGGGAACTACGGTGTACCCGAATGACATTTTATTGAATATTACGGGAGGTTCACTAGGACGATGTGCTCTCGTTCCAATAGATTTTTTTGAAGGAAATGTAAGCCAGCACGTTTGCATTATTCGGCCTATAAGTGTTAACAATGCTTTCTATCACAAAATTATTCTATCTCCCTTTTTTCAGCAGTTTGTTTTTTCTTCAACTACAGGATCAGGGCGTGAAGGTTTACCAAAATACAATCTGGAACAGTTTTTAATTCCATTGCCTACTATTCAAGAGCAAAATAATATTATTGGATTTTTGAATGATTTTGAAACGGAAAATCTAAGATCTGTAGGCTCATATTTCAACGCTAATGTTGAGCAAAAAATAATTGATTTACACAATTCTCAACTAGTAAATTCTGACCTTTCAAATGAGTTAACCCACCAACTTAGCTTAGTAAAAAAACTCCGGCAGCAATTACTACAAGATGCGGTGCAGGGCAAGCTGGTGCCGCAGGATAAAAATGACGAACCTGCCAGTGAGTTGCTAAAACGTATAAAAGCAGAAAAAGCAAAGGATAAGAAATACAAGGAACTACCTGCTATAAAACCTGAAGAGATTCCTTTTGAGATACCAGATAATTGGGTGTGGTGCAGGTTGGGGGAAGTGATAACATTAATATCCGGCCAAGATTTGACTCCATCTGAATATTCAGATAACGACAATTCAGGTATACCATATATCACAGGGGCAAGCAACCTAAAGGAAGGGAAGGTAATTATTAATAGATGGACGAATAAACCCAAGTCGCTTGCAATCAATGGGGATTTATTATTAACCTGTAAGGGGTCAGGTATCGGGAAAATGGGAATTTTAGATGAACGTGAAGTACACATTGCTAGGCAAATAATGGCTATCCGAAGTCATTGGATACCGAAAACGTTTCTAAAATTCTTTATAGAACTTCAGGTTGATGATTTTAGAAGAAGGGCAAAAAGTCTAATTCCCGGTATTGACAGAGACATTGTGTTGAGTTTAATTTTTCCCCTTTCTCCACTAGAAGAACAAAATCGCATCGTTAATAAACTGGATGAA
>JACSRV010000134.1 GCA_014879545.1 Chitinophagaceae bacterium
CCGAAGGGCGCGAGACGTTGAAGGAAGAATTAGGCCAGAAATACGACTTCCGCAAAGCAATTATAGGAAACAGCGAACCGATGGTGCGACTGTTCTCATTATTGGAAAAGGCAGCAAATACAAACATTAACGTATATATTACCGGCGATACCGGCACCGGAAAAGAAGTGGTTGCGAAAGCGATACACTATAATTCCGACCGCAAGAAAAAGCCATTCGTTGCCGTGAATATGGCCGCCATACCACGCGAACTTGTTGAAAGTGAACTATTTGGATACGAAAAAGGTGCGTTTACAGGGGCCCAATCCCGAAAGATCGGAAAATTTGAAGAAGCTAACAAGGGCACTATTTTCCTCGACGAGATAGCCGAATTGGATCTCAGCCTCCAAAGTAAACTGTTGCGCGTTTTGCAGGAGCGTGAGCTGACCAGGGTTGGCGGGCAGGAAAAAGTGAACCTTGATGTGAGGCTGATAGTAGCCACTCATAAAAATCTGCCCAACGAGATCAGGGCCGGTCGTTTCCGCGAGGACCTTTTCTACCGCATTATGGGTCTTCCCATTACCCTACCCCAATTAAGGGAGCGAGGCAATGACATTCTGCTGCTGGCCCGTCACTTCCTCGACGAGTTCTGCAAGAACAACAAAATGCAGCCCATTACAATTACTGCGCAAGCCAAAGAATTGCTCATGAAATATCCCTATCCGGGCAATGTAAGGGAGCTGAAGTCTATAATAGACCTTGCTGCCGTTATGTGCAGCAACAACACACTGGATGCCGGCGATATTTTCTTCACCAATGTGGCTCCGGCTGAGGAGCAATTCTCATCTGTCGAGAAAACATTGAAAGAATATACCCGCGACATCATACAACAATATCTAAAAAAATACAATAACAACGTAGTCACCGTCGCCAAGAAACTAGGAATTGGAAAGTCAACCATTTATAAAATGGTGAACGAAAAAGAAATAACCTTACATTGACAATGGCGAAAAATTCGGCTACAGAAGGAATGGGAAATGACAACGTGGACCCTATCGTGTCTTCAACTGTCATCGATACTCCGCGCAAGAGCAAGAAAAATGAAGAAAGAACTTCATTAGAGATCACCACACCCACCCTTCCCGGATTTGACTCCTTTATTGAAAGTATGGCGCAGCTCTACCGGCATTCCCAGGATGGGATTCTGATAGAGAATGAAGAGCGAAAAATACTATTTGTCAACAGTGCCTTCTGCTCAATTTTCAACATTGACACCCCAACCGCCGACCTTCTGGGAACCGACTCGGTGACTTTGTTGCGGAAGAACATGTCCATGTTGCGCGACGCAAATAGCTATGTTGCACTCACGAAACGTATTATTAAAGAGAAAGAGCACTCAGTAGCCAACGAAATTGAACTGCAAAGCGGCAGGGTATTTTCTTTCGATTATGCGCCACTGACATATAATAATATATACACCGGAAATTTCTGGAAATACCTTGACATTACGGAAAAAGCAACAGCCGATCGCAAACTGCAACGGCAAAAGGATTTCTACGAGAAAATATTAAATAACATTCCGGGCGACATCGCTGTTTTCGACCCTGCCCACCGGTACCTATTCCTCAACCCCGAAGCCGTAAGAAACCCCGAAATGAGGGAATGGCTTATTGGCAAGAACGATGAAGACTATTGTCGGTATACCAACAAACCATATAACATTGCAGAAACCCGCCATGTGATGTTCGCGAGGGCCTTTTCGTCACGCCAGCCGGTAGAATGGGAAGAACGTTTGGCCAAAAAAGATGGATCCGGTGAATATCACCTGAGAAAAATGTTCCCGGTCCTGGATACCAACGGCGACGTCGAAATGGTGGTTGGTTACAGCACCAACGTCACACGAAACAAAGCCATCCTTGACCAGGCTCAAAAAAGCCAGAAGCGATATAAAGAAATCTTCAATTTCAGTCAGGCCTGGATATGCACCCATACCCTGGAAGGAGAGATACTCACTATCAATCCTGCAGCTTGTAAGTTGTTGGGATACAGCGAGAGCGAACTGCTCGGCAAGAATGTTTCCCAATTCCTGCATCCTAAAATGCAAAAGGAATTCCAGGAAGAATACCTCCAAAAGATCATTGACACCGGTGTTACCGACGGCATCCTCACCATTTTTTCCCGAAAAGGAGAAAAAATACACATGCTGTACCAGAACTACCTGCTCAGTGAGCCGGATAGTGAACCATACGTGATCGGCTTCGCGCAGAATATCACCGACCGTCTGTACGCCGAAGAAGCTCTGAAGAGGAGTGAGGAAAAATACCGCAAGATCATCGAGAATATGAATCTGGGTATGCTGGAACTCGATCACGAAGAACGGATCGTTTTCGCCAACCAGCAATTCTGCACCATGAGCGGCTATGACACCGACGAACTGTATGGCGAAAAAGCTGATGAAATTTTCCCCGAGACCGCTACCGACCGTATCATAAATGAGCAGTCATGGAAAAGTAGGTACGGCATTTCCAATCGTTATGAGTTCATGGTCCATACCAAATCCGGCGAGGCTCGCTGGTGGTTGGTAAGTACAGCCCCGCTGCATAACCCCGACGGTTCTTTAAAAGGATCAATTGGTATCCATTTGGATATTACCCGCCAAAAAAAGATGGAAAAAGACCTGCGCGACGCTATGCAGGCTGCCGAAAGGTCATCACAGGCCAAGGAAGCATTCCTCGCCAATATGAGCCATGAGATCCGTACGCCTATCAATGCCATAATGGGCATGGGCAAACTCTTGGCTAAGAGCAACCTCAACAAACAACAACTTTTCTATCTCTCATCTATCCGCACCGCATCCGAAAACCTGCTTGTGGTTATCAACGACGTATTAGATATATCAAAGATAGAAGCAGGAAAAGTAAACATAGAGAATATTCCATTCGACATGGACCAACTGGTGCGCCATGCTATCAACATGCTTGCACCAAAGGCCGAGGAAAAAGGACTGTCAGTTGTTTGCGAAGTGGATGAAAACATTTCGCACTCTCTCATCGGCGACCCATACCGCATCAATCAGGTTCTAATGAACATGTTGAGCAACGCCATCAAATTCACAGAACAGGGCAGGATACGCGTAGGTGCCGAAATGGCAAAAAAAGCCGATGGCATGCAACAAGTGGTTGTCACTATCGAAGATACAGGCATAGGCATCAGTGAAGATTTCCTTGCGGTTATATTCAACAAATTCACGCAGGAGGATGATTCGTTTGTTCGCAAATTCGGCGGCACCGGCCTCGGCATGAGCATCACCAAGCAACTCATGGACCTGATGGGCGGCACTATTGCTATAGAGAGCGAAAAGAACCTGGGTACCACCGTCACCCTCACTTTCAACCTGAAAATCGGCACCGCCAAGATCTTCGAAAAGAAACGCGCTGTCAAAACCGATACCAGCAATATCGGCAATAAGAAAGTACTTCTGGTAGAAGACAATGAGCTTAACAGGCTCCTGGCATACACTATCCTCACCCAATATGGCGCTATCGTTACCAGTGCCGATAATGGCCTTACAGCTATAGAAATGATCCAGCGCGACGAATTCGACATCGTCCTAATGGACGTCCAGATGCCGGTAATGGACGGGGTGCGCGCCACACAGATCATCCGCGAGAAACATAACAAGTCCATTCCTATCATCGCACTTACGGCCAATGCGCTAAAAGGAAAAAGAGAAGAATACATCAGCGCCGGCATGAACGACTATATCGCCAAACCTTATAATGAGGAGAAGATGATAGCCGTGATAGCCAATTGGCTGCACAAGATCGAAAAAGACACACCACCTCCGGCTGCATTTAAAGAAGAAAAGGAAGAGGTAATAGTTAACGACGATGATGCACCACTCTACGATGTAAAAAAGCTGATGGTAAAATGCGGCAACAATGCCGAATTCGTTACACAGATGCTTTCACTTTTTGTCACAGACGTTCCACAGACCATGGCCAAAATACGTGAAGCATACGAGATAAGCGATCTGAAAAACGTAAAGTACCTGGCTCACCGCATCCGTCCCGCACTCATGAACATGTCTATCAATAGCATTCGTGAGGAGTCATTCGCATTAGAGACACTTGCCGCCAACGAGCAACGTAATTCAGAAATGGAACGCATTATTGACAAAATGACAAGGGTAATAAATGCGGTTACTTCAAAACTAAAAGCCGAATACAACATTTAAGGTCACCGACCCACCCTATTCATAACGTAGTGCCACTATCGGATCAAGTCGCGAAGCCTTGATAGCGGGGTATATTCCCGATATGACACCGACAACGGCGCATAAAGACACACCCATCAGCATCCACAACCACGGAACAACGAACGCTGTTTTGAAGAACAGGCCAACGACATTGCCCAGCAACATGCCTGAGATAATGCCTGCTGCACCACCCAGCAGACTTATGAGTACCGACTCCGTAAGGAACTGACGCTTGATAGCAGATGACCTTGCGCCCAGCGCCTTACTTATCCCTATCTCACGTGTCCGCTCTGCTACAGATACCAGCATAATATTCATTAGCCCTATTACAGATCCAAGCAACGTGATCACACCTATTAGTATCGCAGCTATCCTTATGTAAACAATACTATCCATCACCACTTCCACCAGATCGTTATTCTGCGAAATGGTGAAATTATTCTCCGTACCCAACGCTTGTTTCCTTATCACCCTGAACATACCTTCAGCTTCTTCCGCAGCTACGTCTTTTATGTTCACATCGGGCACCTTCACACTTATCAGATAAGAACTCCCGCCACCAAACAACGCACGTGCCGACGCAAGCGGAATCACAACCAGATTATCAGCATCCATGATCATACTTCCGCCCTTCGACTCCATTACCCCCACCACTCTTGCCTTCACATCCCCAACCGATACTACTTCGTTGATGCATTTGTTGACATTGCCCTTGAATAACTTCTTAGCAACACCGTTACCAAGCAAACATACAGCCCCCCCACCCTGCACCTCCGATACCGAAAAATTCCTTCCGATCTCCAGCTTGGTATCGGTAACAGCAAGATACGATTCATCAACACCGTTCACCCGCACGTTCGGATTGGTCTTCAACGAACGGTACCTTACAGTGGCAACACTGGTGCCGTTTACAGATATACCCACCAACGATGGAAAATGGAAACGCTCTTTGAAGGCTTTTGCTTCTTCATAGGTAATACTCTTACCCTCCACTACCGTCACGTTCATTCCACCACCTCTGTGTTTTTTCTTTTTCAGCACATCGCTCGTGATCTGGAACGAATTCACACCCATGCTGCTGAAGTTCTCATAAACACTTGCCTTCATTACCTCTATTGCGGTGAGGATACCCACCAACGCCATGATACCTAGACCAATTATGGCAATCGTGAGAGATGACCGCAACTTATTGTTACGTATGGCTCTGAAAGCAAGGTTAACGTTAAAAAGAAGCTGCATGTAGCCTTTCAGAATTACTGGCGCACAAATCGTTGCACCGGAACAATTTCACCATTGGCCCCTATCGCCTTCAAAAAATAATTGCCTGCCGGAAGTGGTGCAATGTTGAACGTGATCAGGTTGCGACCCTTCTTGCATGGAGCATCCATCACCTTGTCCACTACCCTGCCTGACATATCATATATCACAAAGCTGAAGCCTTGTGCTGTGGCAACAGAAAACTCAAAATTCACAAACTCGGTAGCCGGTGCCGGAAACAGTTTTGATGGTGTAACCTGCGCAACCTCTTCTACTGCCGACGACACATAATAGGGCGACGTGAGTCGTGCCATGTAGTTACCATACCTAGAGTCTTTTCGTCCGAATATACCCTCTACCCACACCGCACCCGGCTGGTTCCAATCTGGCTGAGACCCGCTATAGTCACCCCAGCGTTGCTCCTTCCCTGAAAGGATACTGATACTCTTCTCGCCCGACTTGATAATAAGCATGTCCGAATAATCGTTCCCGTCAAAGAAAACTGCACCATATCCCGGAAATGTCTTACGACCGGAAAACTCATAAGAAATGATCGACTGATTATTGCTACCCGATGATCCCGTCCACGAAATATTGGGATAACCAAAATCAAGTGTATCGTTTGTGATCAGGTTAGCATGTACCACCGGAGCGCTATGCACATTGCTGATCACACCATGATAAATTGCAGCGTTACCATTCAATGCACTTGAGCTGACACTTACAAACTGTATCTCATCGTCCTTTATGTAAGCACCCAACACCCTGCCGTCATTTGTCGCAAGTGTCTTGTTGGTATCAGGCTGCAATGCATTAGGCGGCACACCATACGGCAAATTCGAAACAATAGGCGTTACTGTCAGTGTCGTATCACCGGGTCCCATGTCCCCGTTTATACGCACCAGGAAAATAGAGTCATTCGACATATCAAAATTCCTGTCTGAAAGGAAATACTGTTCCGGTCCACCTATACCCGACCCGGGCTTCACAGGGTGCAGGCACCTGATATTGCGACCATTGTACGCAATATCCTCCCATATGCGGTACGTGAGCGACGTATCGCCTGCATAACCACCTGCTTTCTTAACCTGATAAATAACGGTCTGTTTGAAACCGGCCTGCCAGCTCGTGCTGTAACGGATCTTGTTTCCGGTCAGGTAGAACTCATCTTTTGTGATTGTTATTGCGGGATAATCAAACCATGTAGTATCGTTCAGATAGTCGCCATAGAACTTATAAAAATTCCAATCTCCGTTTGGGTCATTAGTTTTAGAAAAACCCAAAACTATCCAATTCACAGAGTTGGTACTGTTCAGCATCACAGATATGAACCTGTCTGTGCCCGGATCGTAGATTACTTTCGGATCGAAGCGGTAATGAACAGTAAAGCTGCCTGTATTATTTAGCCCCACTGCCGAGCTGTAAGATATAAGGGCCTTTCTTGAAAGATAATCGCCTGTATTGGCGTCATGTACCGATATGTAGGAGTTCATTACAGAAATGGCCTTATCACCATTGCTCACCGCACAGTAGTTATCCGGCGGAATTCCGGAAAGAGAATCAGCAATAAAACCTTTGGTCATTGCAGGCCCCGGCACCGACGAGGTTTTCTTCGACTGCAGGTTGCTACTTTTTCTCGGATATTGCCGCTCCACTTCAAGCTTGATGTCGCGCAGCATTTTCTTGTCGAAATCATGTTCTACATCCGGCGCTTCAATTGAATGTACCGCTGCTGAATATTTATCGTCGGCATCCTTCAATGCTGCTGTTCCCGCGAGCGGTGCCTTGAACTGCCTCACCTTTACCTGCTGTCCGTGAACCGTCAAACCGGCAAGAGCACAAAATGCGGTAACAAGTATCCTCAATTTCATAAAAAAGATTTTCATAAAAATAAGAAAACATCCTCACGGTTGCCCCGAGGATGTTCAGTTTATTTAAAATTCGTCCGTTAACCCTGCAGTGCAGCAGCGCCACTCACGATCTCTGTAAGCTCTGTTGTGATCGCCGCCTGACGGGCACGGTTGTAGCTGATCTTCAGCGACTTCAACAACTCGTTTGCATTCTCGCTCGCCTTGTCCATTGCGGTCATACGTGCACCATGCTCAGAAGCGTTTGCATCAAGCACTGCTTTATACACCTGCGTGTTCAGGATCTTTGGCATCAACTCTTGCAGCAGCACTTCCCTTGATGGTTCAAAAAGGAAATCAGAGTTCATATTGTTGCCCTCTTTTTTATCACTCTTCGGTATCGGCAGGTATTGTTCAGAAATGAAATTCTGCGTAGCTGCATTCTTGAACTGACTGTAGACGATCTCAACACGATCATATTCTTTGTTCAGGAATGCCTGCTGCGCATGCACAGCTGCACGGCGCACATTATCAAATGTCAGATCAGAGAACAGTTCCCAATATGCATCGATCAGACGGAAACCATTGCGCGAAAAATACTCGTATCCTTTCTTTCCTATTGGCAGAATGGCAACATTACCTTTTGCATACTGAGCAGAATACTTCTCTTTGATAATTGAACGTGTCAGCTTGATCACGTTTGCATTGTAAGCCCCACAAAGCCCCCTGTCGCTGGTAATGGCGATAAAAAGTATCCTCTCCGCCGGACGCTCCTCTGCAAGCGGCAGGCTCACCTCACTCGAAGAAGAGCTAACGATATTGCTGAGCATTTCCTGCAATTTCTTTGAGTACGGACGCATCTGTAGGATAGCATCCTGCGCGCGACGCAACTTCGCGGCACTCACCATCTTCATCGCCTTGGTGATCTGCTGAGTTGACGTTACCGATTTTATTCTATTGCGGACTTCTTTAAGTTGGCCTGACATATAATTGAATAACGATATAGATATTGTAAAACTGCGGCAAAATTACCGAATTTTACATTGTAACTCTAAAGTATTTTGAACAAAATCGACGCTATCCACAGCCTGTGAATAAGAAATTGGTCACATTACACTATTTCGCAACAACAAAATGAATTATATGAGTCTCCCCGTTTTGCGTCACAGTTAACAGGTACATGCCATTTGCAAGCTCATTACCCGCATCGACAAACTTATTCAGCAAAGGCTGTTTTGCCTCCCATCGCTCTGACCACACCTGCTGACCAAGCACATTTGCTATTGTCAGCGACGACTCACCTACACCTGCCAACCTGCCGGAAAGCACAAAACTACCGTCGTTCGGGTTCGGATAAAGGCGAATAGAGCTGTTTACAATGGCAGCATCCGAAACACCAACCTGATTCACCGTAACAACTACCTCGTAAGTTGCAGCTACACCACCACACAGGCCGCCACTCACCACTGTACAGCTCACCGTATCACCATTAGATAGTGTTGAGGAAACATAGGTGGCATTTGTCGCTCCAGCAACCGCACCTCCATTTACCTTCCATTGATACAACGGACCACCTCCTCCGTTTGTCACCACCGCACTGAAAGTCACTTCCTGCCCTCCCACTATTACCAACCCTGGTGTTGCATTTATGGTGACGATTGGCGTGTTATATGGCAGCACGGTCATTGGCACAGCAATACCATTTGCCGTATCAGTAGTTCTGCAGCGCGAGTTTGCCGCCATTCTGCAATACACAACGTCACCATCTATCGGGGTGTATGTATAACCTGCCCCTGTTCCAACCTCCACTCCATTGCGCTTCCATATAAATACCGGCGAAGTTCCTCCATTGACTGGTGTAGCCGAAAAAGTAACCGATGTTCCCACACACACCGAGTCGTTCGGCGTAACAGCAGTGATCACCGCAGGCACCACCACCGGCAATGCCGTCATTCTTACACCCGCCGTCGCTACACTCGGCACGGCACACCCGGCACTACTTGTCATTCGGCAGGTTACGGTATCTCCGTCGGCTGGTGTGTAGGTCATTGAGGTCGACCCGGCTACAACCGATCCGTTCACACTCCACTGATACACAGGAGAACTACCACCCAGGTAAGGAATCGGCACAAATGTCACTGATGTTCCGTTACATACAGTATCACCGAAAGACGACACTATTGATACGCCTGCCGGCGCATACGCCACCGGTGCAACAACTACAGTAGATAACATCGATCGCGAACATCCGGTGGAAGTATTAATCGCAAAAACACCGTATGTACCACCTATCGTTTGCAAACCAAAATTCAGTGGCGCTCCGGTACCTGGCAAAGTCACTAAAGGTGTCACCCCGTTGAACAATGTGTAACTAAACCCGGAGACAGACCCGTTGAGCCCTACAGCAACTCCGGCACCACCGGTGCAGAAGGCACCACCACCGGTTACCAGGTGGGTTGCAGGCAACTGATTTACCGTAATAGATTTTGTTGCCAGACAGCCCGAGGGCAGATTATAAGAAATAATAGCCACACCCGGCGCCACGCCATGTACCGCACCAAATGGATTTACAGTAGCGACACCTATAGTGCTGCTTGACCATACACCTCCCGGCACTGCATTAGCAAACACCACTGTATCGCCGGCACAAACAACATTGCTGCCGGTTGTTGGCAATAAGGGATCTACCGTAACTACCGCTACAGAGTAACAGCCGGTGAACAGTGTATAAGATATTATTACAGCACCTGAACCAACACCGTTAACTGCCCCCGATCCGGTAACCGTTGCAACAGAAGGAGTTGAGGATGTCCAGGTGCCGCCGCTTGTTGATGAACTGAGTACAGTGGTTGCCCCCTGACAAATATGAGTAACACCCGTTATAGCTGCAGGCGGCGCATAAACAGTCATAACTGCCGATGTGCCACAACCTGACGGCATGGTATAAGACATTACAACCGTACCCAACGACACTCCGGTAACCACACCCGAACTACTACCTACAGTCGCAACAGAAAGGTTACCGCTACTCCATAGCCCTCCTGCCATAGTATTTGATAGTGTAGTATTATTACCCACGCAGGCAATTGACGGACCTGTGATAGCCGGCGGAACAGCATTAGTGGTGAATATACGTGTAGCAAAACATCCGGTGGGTAGTGTATAACTGATCACCGCGGTTCCGGCTGCACCTGCAACAACACTACCGGTAGAAAAACCGACATTTGCAACCGACGGATTTGACGAAGACCAGAAACCCGAAGGCGTAACATCCGACAACAGACTTCCGCCACCCTGACATGCTGACGCCACTCCGGTAATCGGCGCAGGTGGTGCGTCAACAAACAAAACTATTGTTGTCTTACAGCCTGTAGGCATCGTGTAAGTAACAACGGCCATTCCCGACGCAAGACCCGAAACTACCCCCGTCGCCGCGTCCACCGATACTATTGATGAATAAGTACTGCTCCACGTCCCTCCGGTCATGGTATTGCTTAATGTTACAGAAGTAGAAGGACAAAGATTGGTACTGCCTGTAATTGAGGGTGGAACCGGATTAACAGTAACTATCGCCGTTGCCCTGCATCCGTTCGCAAGTGTATAAGACACCACACTCGTCCCTGCAGCTACACCCGACAATACGCCGGCTGAAGAAATGCCGGCAACAGTGGTCGTACCCGAACTCCATGTTCCACCTGGTGTCCCGTCTGCCAGAGTAATAGTCTGTCCGGCACATACCTGCGATGGCCCTGTCACCGGCAACGGCGATGGATTGACGGTTACAACAACAGATCTCACACAACCTGTGGACAATGAATAGCTGACTGTTGCAGATCCTGCAGCAACACCTGTTACATCTCCCGTTCCTGCACCAACTGTAGCTACGCCGGTATTGTCACTCGTCCACACACCGCCCGAAGTACTGTTTGAAAGCGATAGTATCTGACCAGTACACACTACTGCCCCTCCGGTGATCACTGATGGCAACGGATTAACCGTCATAAGGTATGTACGGAAACATCCTGTTGGAAGCATGTAAGTAATTTGCACTGTTCCTGCGCCCACTCCTGTCACTACCCCGGAAGCCGATACTGTCGCAGCGGCAACTGCGCTGCTGCTCCACACCCCGCCTGCAGGCGATGACGACAATGACACGCTTCCCCCCTGGCACACAGATCCTGCACCGGCTATAACGGCCGGCAGCGGATCGACGGTCACTGACTTCGAAACAAAACAACCATTTGCCGAGGTGTAGGTAATATTCGCATCACCCGAAGAAACTCCGGTCATCACGCCTGTAGCGTCCACAGAAACCACACCGGTATTGCTGCTGCTCCAGGTACCTCCCGGCGTAGCACTTGACAAAGGAACCGACGAGCCGGCACAAACATTAGTACTACCCGATATCGGTAATGGAAGCGGCAAAACATTTACGGTGGCAACACGGGTGCATCCGGTAGGCATGGTATAGGTAAGGGTAGCCACACCCGGGCTCACACCGGTGGCCGCACCTGTTGTCATACCCACCAACAGCAAACTACTGCCACTCCACGATCCACCACCGGCGGTATTCGAGTATACTTCCGTAGCACCAACACATATGTTAGCAGCACCGGTGACCATAGGTGGAACAGGATCGACAGTCAAGACTCCTGTAACTGAACAACCTGTTGCCAACGTATAGGTAACATTGGTTGTTCCGAGAGACATGCCAAGAACGGCACCCGACACAGCATCGACAGCTGCAACGGCCGGACTGGATACGCTCCAGGTACCGCCCGACAAAGAATTGGTCAGCACACCGTAGCTACCCTCACAAACATGCATTGAACCGGTTATAGCTGACGGCAACGGATTAACTGTAACTGTCGCAAGCCGATAGCATCCTGTAGCCAGGGTGTAACTTATTACAGCAGTGCCTGCACTCATCGCATTTACTGACCCTGACAAAGAACCGATTGTCGCTATAATCACATTACTACTGCTCCATGTGCCGCCCGGTGTTGCACAACTCAAATTCGAAGTGCCGGACAAGCACATATTAGTGACGCCTGTTATCACCGCAGGCTGCGGGTTAACGGTCACCATCTTCACAGAATAACAACCTGATGAAAGAACATAACTGATGGTCACACTGCCTGCGCTGATACCGGTAACACTACCCGTAGAAATTGCAGATGCGGCAACCGTAGAATTACTGCTGCTCCATACACCACCCGGCACAACATTGCTAAACGAGGACACGATACCAACACAAATATCAGTCGGTCCTGTTATCGGCGCCAAAGGTTGAACAGTTACGACCTTTGTTGCAACGCAACCGGTTGCCAACTGGTAGCTGATAATAGCCGTCCCTGCTGAAAATCCAGCAACAACTCCTGAGGCATCCACTGTAGCTACTCCTGTCGCATCACTGCTCCACGTACCACCCGGAGTCGCATCTGCAAGCGATATTGTTTGACTGGCGCACACGCTTGATGGCCCCGTTACCGGAGACAATGGATAAACTGTAACAAGCTTCGTTGCCACACAACCTCCGCCATACCTGTAAGACATCATCGCTGCACCCGCAGCCAATCCTGTAACCACACCGCTTAATGAACCTACACCTGCCACCAACACGTTCCCGCTGGCCCAAGTACCGCCGGCTTGCGCGTTGGTTAGATTGATGGTCTGCCCGACACAAACGCTGTTACTACCTGTTACAGGCGCAACAGCTGACACAGTTACAAGCGTCATAGATGCGCAACCTGTCGGCAAAGTATAGGTGATCACAACCGTACCCGGTGCTGCTCCTGACACTACCCCGGAACCCGGGAATACTGTGGCTACAGAAAAATTGCTTGAAGTCCAGGTCCCGCCCGGAATTGAATTATTAAGTGTCGTGCTGAAACCGACACATGTATTATCAATGCCCGTGTTCGGTGCAGTTGGTTGCACTGTCAAAATTGCTGTAACTGCACATCCGATCCCTATTGTATAAGTTACTGACGCAGTGCCCGCACTTACAGCAGTAACGCCACCCGATGCACTGCCGATGGTTGCTACTGCGATGTCACCACCCGACCATACACCACCTGCTGGAGAGGAAGATAATGTTGCTGTATTACCGGCGCATATCGACAAAGGTCCGGTTACAGAAGTAGGCAGCGCGTGCACACTCACAATTATCGTAGCGGCACATCCCGCACCAAGAACATATGACACCTCAGTAGTACCCGCATTCAACCCGGTAACAATACCGGAAGAAGAACCCACCGTAGCAACCGACGTATTCGATGAAATCCATTCGCCACCCGGAATAATGTTCCCCAATGTAATAGTAGAACCGGCACACACATCTGTAGCACCGGTAATAGCACCCGGAGTCGGATTAACCGTAACGCCTCGGCTGCGCAAACACCCGGTAGGCAGTGTATAGGAAACTGAAAGAACACCGGGTGTTACTCCGTAAAGCACACCGGTTCCTGCATCAATACTTCCAACAGCAGGCAAGGATGAAGACCAAACCCCTCCCGATGGCGTTGCGCCAAGCGCAGTGGTCATACCAAGACATGCACGAGAAATGCCGGTAATGAGGGAAGGCAACGGATCAACCGTAACAACTTTCGTGGTCAGACATCCGGCACCTATTGTATAGGTGATACCCACCGAACCGGCAGCCACACCCGTCACCACGCCTGTAGTGGCATCAACTGTAGCCACACCGGGCGCACTACTGCTCCAGGTACCACCACTCATAAAAGGATCAGAAAGCACGATCTGACTACCCTCACAAACCGTCGACGGACCAAGCACCACTGAAGCACTCGGACTCACTGTAACAACGATCTGCGAATTACAACCTGAAGAGAAAGAATAAGAAATAACTGCCGTACCCGCACCTGCACCTGTCACTATCCCGCTGCTACTTCCCACCGCAGCAACTGCCGGCGACGAAGACGCCCACGTGGCACCGGCCGGTGTACAGTAAAGACTCGTCGTAAATCCTACACAGGCACTGGCCACTCCTGTCACTGCTCCTGGCATCACATTTATAGTTACAATTGCTGTAGCCGCGCAACCTATTCCTGAAGTATAGGATATAACCGATGTTCCGGGAGACACACTGGATACCATGCCAGTTCCGTCTATTGTTGCCACTGAAGTGTTGGTACTGCTCCAGGTACCACCGGGAACTGCATTACTTAACGCAGTAGAACTTCCGTTACAAACAGACAAACCTCCCGTAATACCCGCTGGCATTCCGTTTACTGTCATACCCGCGGTAGCCGCACAGCCTGTGGGTGGCGTATAGGTAATAACTGCGGTACCCGTCGCTATACCGGTCACTACACCCGAACTCGCTGAGACACCGGCAACCCCGGGAACAGAACTGGTCCAGACACCGCCGGAAACAGCCGAAGTAAGTGAAACAGTTGACCCGACACACAAGGTGTAACTACCCGAGATAGCGGCAGGCAAAGACTGCACGGTAACAACCCTTGTCACTGCACAGCCGGATGAAGTACTGTAACTGATGGTAGCAATGCCGGGTGCAATACCCGTCACAACACCGGTTGTGGAGTTAACAACTGCAGTCGATATATTACCGCTTGTCCACACACCACCCGGCGTAGCATTAGACAAAGTGGTACTGAATGTCGGACAGACTGATGCTGTACCTGTGATCGCCGCCGGTGCCGGACTCACTGTCACTATTCTGGTTGTTATACAACCACCGGGCATCACATAGGTTATAATTGATGTGCCGGAGTTATATCCTACAGCCATACCTGATGTAGCACCGATGCCGGCAACTGCCGTATTACTGCTACTCCATGTGCCACCCGAAACTGTATTACTTAAAACAGAAACCGCGCCTATGCACATTGCAGCGTTGCCCGTTATCGGAGCCACCGTAACTACAGTTACAGGCAGTGTGCTGAAACAACCCGTCGGTAGAGTGTAGGTGATGACGGCTGTCCCTGCAGTAACAGGCGTAACCAGGCCGGTTGTTGCATTCACCACCGCAACGCCCGGAGATGATGTGCTACTCCAGCTTCCGCCGGCAGTGGTATTACTAAGCGTAACTGACACACCCACACATGTGGATGAAGTACCGGTAATTGCCGGCGGCAGAGGTGCAACTGTCAGTGTCCTTGTGATACTGCAACCAATACCTATTGTGTATGTAATGGTGGTCGTTCCAAGCGTCAACCCCGATACTATCCCGCCGCCATCCACTGTACCAACCGAGGGATTGCTACTGCTCCACGTGCCTCCGCCGGTAGCAGTAGATAACACAGAAGTGCTGCCAAGGCAAACATTTCCCGATCCGGTAAGCGCCCCGGGAAGCGCATGCACGGTAAGAACTGTCGTGGTAAGACACCCGGTCGGCAATATGTAAGTGATATTAGTTGTACCCGCAGCAATACCATTAACGAGACCTGACGAAGGATTGATCGCTCCTACAAAACTGTTACTGCTGCTCCAGTTTCCGCCCGATGGCGAACTTGCCATGGTGCCGTTCAGGCCCTGACATATAGCAGGGGGACCTGAGATCGAAACAGGCAGTGGATTCACAACAATATTCTTGGTAACGAAACAACCCGTCGAAAGCAGATAAGTAATCGTCGCAGAACCTGCCGATATGCCCGACACAACCCCACCACTATTCACTGTCGCCACCGCAGCATTGCTGCTCAGCCACACACCGCCACCCACAATATTTGAAAAGCCGGTGGTCTGTCCCACACATACCGAACCATTCCCTACTATCGCAGATGGAGTAAGCACTATATTAACAACAGCCGTATCAAAGCAACCTGTGGACAGTGAGTAACTCACTATCGCTGTTCCATACACAAAACCCGAAGCAACACCGGTTGTTGCCCCTATCGATAGCATCGTTGTGTTACTGCTGCTCCACGTACCACCGGTAGTGGTGGTTGAGTACGTTACAGGTGCCGAAAGACAAACCGTTGTTGGCCCTGTAACAGCAGCCGGAACAGGATTAACGGTCACGACCCTGCTCGCAAAACAGCCAAGCGGCAAAACATAAGAAATGCTGGCAGTTCCCGCGCCCACACCTGTCAATACTCCCAAAGAATTGATGGTAGCGACAGAAGGACTACCCGACACCCAACTCCCACCCGTCGTTACGTCAGTGAGCAGAATAGTGTAGCCTACGCAAACAGTAGAAGCCCCCGCAATAGCCGAAGGAAGGCTCGTCACATTCAATGCCATTGTTGTGTAGCAACCCGTGGGCAACGTATAAGTAATGATCGCGCCGCCACCTGCAACACCATAAACCGACCCGCTGGAAGATCCTATTGTTGCCACAGCAACCGTACTGCTGGCCCAGGTACCACCACTCCAGCCCGGCGACGACAATGTTGCTGTTGATGCCTGACAGATGTTGGTAGGGCCGCTTATCGCGCCCGGTATCGGGTTCACCGTTATCACCTTCGTGGCCGGACATCCCGTTGGCAGGATATAACTGATTGTTGTTGTTGCCGCACTGATACCGGAAACAATCCCTGTTGTGCTTCCAACTACAGCAACACCCGCATCCGCCGACGACCATGTACCTCCTGCCGTTGCATTAGAAAGTGCCATTATACTACCTTCACAAACGTTTGAAGGTCCCACCACCGCGGTAGGAAGTGGATTCACCACCGCTATCGCTGTTGTGAAACAACCGGTAGTCAGTACATAACTTATGGTCGACATGCCAAGTGCCACTCCGCTCAATATCCCGCTCGCTGATCCTATCGTTGCAACTGAAGTGGAACTGCTGCTCCATGTTCCGCCGGGCGTAGCATTAGCAAGCGCCGATGTCGAACCGAGACAAATATTCAGATTCCCGGTTATAGATGCCGGCAATGGTTGCACAGTTACTGTGACTGCTGCATAACAGCCACTGGACATGATATAGGATATTGCTACCGTCCCGGTCAACAATCCGTTCACTACACCGCCGCTCACCGTTGCTACAGTCGGATTGCTGCTGCTCCACGCACCACCTGCTGTAGTGTTGGAAAGATTCGTAGAGGCCCCTAAACAAACACCCGACGGTCCGGTAATAGCCGCCGGCGTCTGGTTTACTGTCAATAATTTTATCGCAAAGCAACCCGTAGGCAGCGTATAACTGATCACCGGATTCCCTGGCGCTACTCCTGTCACATCTCCCGATCCCGACACAGTAGCCAGCGCTGTATTACTGCTGCTCCACGTCCCTCCCGTTGAAGACGTTGCTACCACAATTGTTGATCCGGTACATACACTCGTACTACCTGTTATGGATGCCGGTATTGTATTAATTGTCGCCACCGCTGTAATGAAACAACCCGTCGGCAATGTATAAGAAATGATCGCGGTTCCTGCAGTACCACCCGTAACTACACCCGATGACGCCCCTATCGCAGCGATCGATGTATTACTACTTGACCATGTGCCACCCGCCGGCGCACTGCTCAGCGTTCCCGATGCGCCCTGACAACCCGCCAATGCCCCGGTTATAGCATCGGGCAACGGATTTACGGTCACGACCCTTGACGAGAAACAGGTCGTTGGCAGCGTGTAAAAGATGGTCGACGTTCCGGCTGTGCCACCTGTAACAGTACCGCCTGCCACACCTGCCACCGCTGTAGCCGAGCTCGACCACGTACCACCGGCCGTCGCGTTACTGAGCACTGTAGTAGACCCTGAACACACAACTGCCGATCCGGTGATAGCGGCCGGAGGCGGATTGACTGTCACCGTCGCGGTCTTGAAGCAACCCGTTGCCGCTGTGTATGTAATAACACAGGTACCTGCTCCCACGCCCGTCACAACACCCGAACTTGCACCCACACCCGCTACCGATGCATTGCTGGCAGACCAGAATCCACCGGTAGTTGGGCAGGTCATTGTAATACTCCCACCCACGCACACTGCCGACGGTCCGGAAATATCGGCAGGCAGTGTATTCACTGTAATGACCTTCGTTGTCGTACAACCTGTGCCCAATGTGTAGGTAACAGTTGTTGTACCTACTGTACCGGGTGTCAATTCTCCCGTCGTTGAGTTTATTGTAGCAACAGTTGGTGTACTGCTGCTCCACGTTCCGCCTGTTGCACTATTGCCCAACGCCAGCGTATAGCCGAGGCACGCATTCGACGAACCGGTTATAGGCCCCAACGGATTCACCGTTACATTCTTAATAGAAAAACAACCTGTTGTTGTCCGTATAAAAGAGATTGGTGCCACACCGCCGCTTACCCCTGTCACAACACCACTCGAGGACCCGACAGTTGCGATCGAGGTGCTACCTGAAGCCCAGGTACCACCACCGGTGCTATTGGTCAATGTTATCGTTTGTGTTGCGCACACTACACCAGGCCCTGTTGATGCAGCCGGCAGTGGCTGCACAGTCACCACCGCCGTTGTGGTACAGCTTCCGCCCAATGAATAGGTAATGGTTGCCGTTCCCAATGTCGATCCCGTAACTACTCCGGTAGTATAAGCCACCGGTGCTGTCGATGTATTGCTACTGGTCCATGTGCCACCAGTGGTAGCACTGGCAAGCGTGCTCGTATAACCCAGACACGCATTCAGATTCCCGGTAATCGCCGCCGGAGTGGTATTGACTGTCACCACCACTACTGTGGCGCAACTACTACCCGCCACATAGCTGATACTTGCCGTACCCACCGCAACACCCGTCACCACCCCCGTAGCAGAACCTACAGTGGCTGTAGACGGGTTGGCACTCACCCAACTCCCCCCTGCCGACGCATTGGTGAGCGTAGTGCTTGTGCCCACACACACATTCAGTCCGCCCGATGTAGCACCCGGTTCAGGGTTCACCGTAACCGTACTGGTAGCACTAGCCTGGCAGGCACCAAACGTGGCGGTTGCAGTATACACAAATGTCGTTGGCGTAGACACCGTTGTGGGATAGACATATACTGTATTGATCTGCGTACCCGCTGTGTACGGCGTGGTCAACGTAGAGTTGGTGAACAGATTCGTCACCGGCGACCACGTCGGCGTCACCACCGCAGGCACTCCCGTAATGACCACATTATCAATTGCCCAGTAATACCCGAACGTCGACTTGTAGTAAAACCGCAGCTTCACATTCGATGACCCCAGGAATGAATTGAGCGAGAACGTCTGAGTCACAAAAGACATCTTCGACCCTATTGTTGCACCAACAAAGTTGTTCAATGCTGTCCATGTAGTACCACCATTGGTCGATACATCTACGTTCACATTCACATCTCCTGTCGGCCAGTAGTCATAAGCATGCTGAAACGATAGTGTCGCAGCAGAATAAGCCGCCAATGAGAATACAGGCGATATCAATCGGGTCGACAGCGTTGACGAAGACCCCGAGGTATCCGCATTTGCCATAACAAACGTACTACTGTCAGGACTCCGGTACCAACCTTGCTCATTCAGGTAACTATCTGCGCATGCCTTCCATTCCGACCCAGGCAGGATATTGACACTACCTATCGTATCCACTGTCCACGTGCCAAGTCCGGAATTAAAGTTCTGATTCAGGATCGTGGAAGATGCCGGAGTACCCGTGGCTGTAAGCGCCACGCTGGTGTTGTTGCATATCGTGCTCACCGTTGGTGTGAGCACCGGTGCAAACGGAGGGTTGTTCACGTAAACGGTCTTTATGGCGGCACAACCTCCAGCTGTATAAGAGATATTGGTAGTGCCTGCGGCCACACCCGTCACCACACCGCTCGTATTCACCGTACCCACCGCCGTGTTCGAACTGCTCCATGCACCTCCGGTCGATGTGGTCGACAAGGTGGTTGAGGTGGTCGGGCACACCGAGTTCGTACCCGTTATCGCCGCCGGTGCTGTGAGCACAGATGCCGTGATCGTATTAGAATACACCGGATTGGCCACCAGACACCCAACACTACTCAGCATCCTGCAAGACACAGTGTTGCCCGACGTAAGGCTGTTGTTTGAATAACTCGCGCCTATATATACATCCGTCCCGTTCAGCACCCACGTAAAGGTGGGTGTACCCCCATTGGTAGCGGTGGGCGTAAACGTCACATTGGTACCCGGACAGAACGAACCCGACGGGCTCGCTGCCAACGACACACTTGCCGTTACGGGCGACGTAATAGACAGCGACCCGAAGTTGGTGCCACTGCCCCCCGTGGTGATACCTGCCACGCCCGTGGCCACCGATGCCCTTATAGCCCCCGCCGATGCCGATGTGGTTGTCGGTTGCACCTGCAATCCGGTTATCGTCACTTGGTCTGCACCGTTGTTATTCACAACCGTCACATTTATCGTCAGCGACGTGGCCGTGATCGACCCCGACACACCCGTGATGTTGGAACCTGTGATATAGGTTATCGTCGGCAGAGTAGTATTGAACTGCCAGCCCGTGGGCGCATTCAGCACGATCACCGATGTTCCTATACTGAAATCGGTCACCGCCCCCTCAGTTATCTGTATGGCCCCAAGCGTAGTGAATGCGGGTGCGCTACCCGTCACTGCCTTATTGCTGCAGATATTCGTCCCTCCGGTGGCGGCCGTAATAGACACGGCAGCACTTGCTGATACAGCAATAAGACAAAGAAGTAACAATACAGAGACCAGCCTCTTGTACATTTCCGGATCTATGAGTGCAATGCGCGCTTCCCTCGGCACACTGCGTTAACAATCTTGGCAAACTACTCCCATGCCCGGTCAACGGACCCGGAAATCAATTTACCGCTCTTACAAATATAATAAATTACCCGAAACATAATACCAAAGCCCCTCACATACACTTTTAAAACAAACAACCTCTTTTCTCCGGCAAACCATCCGCTACCCGTCTATTCATATTAAACTTTCAAAATTTCATATACACCAATTCCAATCACCGCTCATCCCACCTCATCATATTATATTAACATAACAACTGTTTCGAAATCCGAAACTTTTTCCTGACATTTGTATCACTAACGATGGGTTAGTAAGCACAGTCCTTTCCCGATATGCCCGGCATATCGGGATTTTTTTTGCCCACTTGTCCCTATTGGCACACCTTACTTTGTCACGCTGTTGCCACTTTATCTGCTGCCCATTTTTCCATTGCACCATCGCGCAAACTACTGAACACTAACTTTCGTATTTTGCACCTTCATAAAATCATCAACCTATGAAGAGGATAGTCCTTTCGATAGTGCTGCTGGCATCTCTGGCCGGCAATGGTATGGCGCAATCACCACTCAAACTTCCGGCACTCAGCCCCAACACGAAGTTGGTGCAAGACTTCTCTATCTCCAACATCGAGATCTCTTACAGCCGCCCGTCTATGCGCGGTCGCAAGATAATGGGTGACATCATTCCTTACGGACATGTATGGCGCACAGGTGCCAACGCTCCTACCAAGATCAAGTTTGGCGAAGATGTGGAAGTGGCCGGCCAGCGCGTGAAAGCGGGCGAATACGCACTCTACACTATCCCCAACAAAGACAAGTGGGAGATCATCATCAGCACCGGCACCGGTACATGGACTGCCGACGGCTACCCGCGCGAGTATGATGTGGCACGCTTCAAAGTAACACCACGCACGCTTGCCGAAGAGACCCAGACATTCACTATCAATGTTACCGACATCACCTTCAAGTCGTGCAAGATAGAGATGGAATGGGAGCGCACCAGGATCGTGATACCGGTGGTTGCCGACAACGCTACTACTGTAGAACAGAACATCGACAAGGCTGTCAACAATCCGCAGATACCTTACTTCCAGGCGGCGAGCTACTACTACGAGACAAATCAGAAAACCGATCTGGCCAGCAAGTATGTGAACAAGGCGCTGGAGGCTAACCCCAAGGCGTTCTACATGTGGTACCTGAAGGCACGCATAGAGAAGCGTCTGGGCAATGTGGATGAGGCGCTGGCAGCAGCCCGCAAATCTATAGAGCTGGCAGCAGGCACGCCAAACGAACTCGAATACAAGAACAACAACGGCAAGATCATCAACGAACTGACCCGCCAAAAGCGCAGCAGTCAGCCGCAGGATTAATACCGGTCATTAAATCTATAAAGAGAGAAGGATACGTGAACCGTATCCTTCTTTCGTTTTGTGACGTTTGTGTTATGATCCCTCTGCCGGCGCACCACCGCCCTCTTTAGGTGGCTGTGGTTTCCTGTCCTCGCGCGGGCCTTGTGGCCTTGGCGGGCGCGGACCATTGTTGCGGTTGCCACCTTCGCCACGCGGCGGGCGTTGCTGATTGCCACCTTCCGGCCTTGGCTGTCCACCTTCTGGGCGGGGTTGTTGTTGTTTTGGCTGCTGGCCACCTTCACGTGGTTGCTGCTTAGGGCGTTGCTGTTGCTGCGGTGCACCACCCTCGCGCGGTTGCTGCTTCTGCGCATTACCTTCCTTAGGCTGCTGCTGCGGGCGCTGGCCACCACCCTGTTGTTGTGGTTTCTGCTCGCCACCCTCGCGCGGTTGCTGCGGCCGTTGCGGCTTCGGCTGATTGCGGTTGTTCTGCTGCTTGTTGCCGCCGCCCTGCCCTTGTGGCTGATTGCCACCCTGCCTCGCAGCTTGCTGCGGCTTGTTCTGGCCACCGGCATTTTCGGCACCCTGAGGGCCTTTGCCGCCACCACCGCTTTTCTTCTTCTTTTTCTTGTTGTTCTTTTCCAGCGCACGCAGCGATATCTGACCCACATCGTTCACAAAGCCCATATCAGCCTTTATGCTGCCGCGGGCATCGCGCACTTCCAGTTCCACCGGTTGCAGCTCGTCCACCTTGGTGCCTTGCTTGTTCAGCGCCTGTATCTCCTTGACCCTTGCAATGGTGAGCGGGTACTGTTTGTTATTACCGTGGAAGCTATACCACATCAGGTTTCTGAAGATATCGCGCTTCTGCAGGTGTGCTACGCCGGTCACTGTTTCCAGATTCTCGGCATGATCGGGGAATACCGAAAGGGCATCCATATATGTATCCAGCTCGTAGTTGAGGCAGCATTTCAGCCTGCCGCACTGACCGGATAATTTGGTCTGATTGATTGAAAGATTCTGGTAACGCGCCGCTGTGGTGTTCACCGACTTAAAATCGGTGAGCCAGGTACTGCAGCACAGTTCCCTGCCGCACGAACCTATACCGCCCACTTTGCCGCTTTCCTGGCGGGCACCTATCTGGCGCATCTCCACCTTCACTTTAAAGTCGGTGGCGAACACACGGATCAGTTCACGGAAATCCACACGCTGGTCGGCAGTATAGAAGAAGGTTGCCTTCTTACCATCGGCCTGCACCTCCACCTCACACAACTTCATGTCCAGGTTCAGGCTCTTGGAAATGGCCCTCGAACGGGTCAGCATTTCAGGCTCACGGTCTTTGTTCTTGCGCAGCACCTCCAGCTCGTCGTCGGTAGACGGATGCAACACACGCTTGGTCACATCGTTCTCCTTCACGCCATATTTCTTCAGTTGCAACTTCACCAACTCGCCCGTAAGGCTCACCTGCCCCATATCCACACCACCGGTACCTTCCACGGTTATCCAGTCGTTCTTTTCCAGTATATAGTTGGTATTGTTCCTGAAGAACTCCTTACGGCTGCCTTTGTTGAAAGACACCTCTATTATCGAGTACGGTTTTGCGCCATCGTGCAGCGGAATGGCATTGAGCCAGTCATACACATTAAGACGGTTGCAGCCACCCGTGCTGCAGCCACCATTACCTTTGCAGCCACCCGGTTTGCCACTGGCACCGGACCCGCAATTACCACATCCCATTTAAAATAGTTTATATAGAGCAGCCGCATTTTTTCTTTTCCCGATGGCGATGCGATACAAAATGTATCACCCGCCTGTTTATTATATACCGATCACCAACGTACGTTGAACCAAACCCACAGAAAAAAGCACCTGCTTATTGTTAAAAAAATAAAGTACTATCTACAAACCTACGAAAAAAACGGAAATGATAGCCATGGCCATGGTGAGGGATGTAAATGTGGTGCATGCGCGCGCTTCGACGGGGATCAGCGTGACAGTAAAGAATTAAGCGCGACACAAACAATCAAGTGCAACAAAATTTCACAATATAGAACCACCCTGATGCGACAGTCGGTTTGCTTCACCGGGCATTCTATTTCCTTGGGCTATTACTTCCAAAACAGCCACCATTTTTTCGACTTGTGATTGTCCGATGAGGGTGCTCCAAGGCCGGTTGACGCCTTAATATCGGCTTCTGTAGCTCTTATAAAAAGTTGAGACTCTCTTTCTTCGGGTGTTCTTAAGTCTTCATATTCATATAATCCAAGTCCGTCGTGTTTGCCCGTTAGAACAATCTTTTTTGTTTCGATCCAGTTGATCACCCGCTCTATGGACGTTTCAAGTTGCGGCGAAAAGCTATCGATTAC
>JACSRV010000153.1 GCA_014879545.1 Chitinophagaceae bacterium
CATGTGCCAGTTCACCGGCACCGATGGCAGCACGCAGCTGGTGCGTATGGTACTGCAACGATAAAAATTGAGGTTACATTCAATAAAAGAGATAGCCCCGGTACACCGGGGCTATCTCTTTTATGCGTCAAAAGTTTCAGTGTAGAACTATATTTTGTTCTATCATGTTTACATTTACAATGGTATGCGACAATTGCTCATTCTATTGCTTCTGATTTCTACTCATCTGGCATGGGCTCAACGCTATGTAGTGTCTGTAGATCATTGGGGCGTTGAAGACGGTTTGAGTCACCGGTTTACTACCCGGATTTTGCCTGATTCCCGTGGATTTATATGGGTGGGTACATTTAGTGGCCTGAACCGATTTGACGGGTACAATTTCAGATGGTTCACCAGAGAAAAGGACAGCCTTGCATTCAATGATATCGGCGACATGATCGAAGATACCCTGGGCAATATATGGGTGAAGGCGCGTACAACATCTTACCTGGCCAAGATCAACAAAACAACAAATAAGATCCAGGTTTATTCCGAGGCCTCATTTTCGGCCCCGGTGAAAAATGGAGCACTGCCTGATAGCAGCTTTGTAATGGGATATTGGCGGAACATGTTTTACACCATCAGGGGACAGGAGTATGCGTTGAACCCGATCCTTACGCTTCCTAAGGATGAGTTGTTTCTCAACACCACTGAACGAAATACTGTCTGGTCGATGAGAAATAACATTGAGATCATTGAACGTGATTTCTCGGGAAAAATGCTAAAGAGTGTATTGTTGCCTGAATCTCTGCCCGGTCATATGGTATATGGCTACAAACCACGATGGGGAAACTATTTTAGTGACTCCTCCAAAGCTTGCGTTTATTACGTCGATACTTTTCTCAATGTCCACGATATTACAAAACAACTTCCTCCCAGAGTTCCGGGGATTTTCGATGTCTTCTTCTATACCGGTATCGATGATGTCGTCTGGCGTCAGGGTAAAATATGGAGCCTGAAGAACGGACTTATACGTGATCTCAGGAGGGAAGGTGTAGAGAATCATAGGCCTCCGCCCGGCATAGTGTATGCAAACAACGGTAATGTCTGGTACACAGCCAGTTTCGGATTCTATCACGTCAATATAACCCCGAACAAGTTCAGACATTACTTTGATAAGAGTTATGATTCAAACAGGAAGTATGCTTTCAGGGGCCTTAAAGTTATCGGGGACACATTATATACTTCGGTTGAGGACTCCGGTATATATGCATGTAAGGTATTCGGTGCCCCTCGCGATGTAAGGCGGTTGTACAGATATAAGTACTTCGATGCATACACAGACCTCATAAAGCTGAATAGCGGCAATGTTCTTTGCGGAAGGCGTAGTTCTATTTATGAGACGAACCCGGCAACAGGAGAAACAAAAGTTCACGAGATACCAATAGGAGATCACACGAATTGCTGGGCCTTGCACGAAGTAGAGAAAGGCAGGGTGCTCATAGGCCTGGAAGAAGGTCTTATGTGGTTGGACGTATCTACGAGTCGGGTCACACGATTCACTGAATACGGAAAGTTTTCTGATCTCGCAAAAGCTTATGTACTGGAAATCGTGCCTGACGGAAGCGATGAATTGTTGTTATGCACCAATAAGGGACTATACAGATACAGCGAGCGTGCAGGTATTATCGCCAGGTACTCTCCGATAGATACAGGGCGGAATTACCTGCCTGCGATCGAAGTCCAGCATGTGCATCACGACAAACAAGGAGTTTATTGGGTGGCCACTACTTCCGGATTGATAAAATGGGACTACAAAAAGGGAACGACACGACTTTACACCAGATCGGACGGGTTAAGTAACAACAATATTTACGCAGTTTATGAGGATGCGCGCGACCGGCTTTGGTTGAGTAGCGACTACGGTATCATGCAGTTCAAAAAAAGCAATGGCAGCGTTTTATCCTTCCTCGTCGACGATGGTATTACTGATAATGAATTCAATCGTATCTCCCACACGTGCGATTCTGCTGGCAATATTTACTTTGGCTCTCTTGCAGGTGTCACAGCGTTCAATCCCGATGATTTCCCGGTAAATACGGATAATAGTAAGGAGAGTTACCCTCTTGCCATCACGTCCTTTATGCAGTTTGATGGCGAACAGAATACGCTTATCGATAAAACCGCAGATCTTCTGCTAAGCAATAGTATTCTTCTACGTCCCCAGGATAGATTCTTCACAATAGAATTCGCATTACTGAATTTTCACCAAAAAGGAACGTTATACTACTGGAAAATCGATGAGGCCGATACAGGTTGGAACGTCCAGCTCGATAGAACCATACGCCTGAGCCGGCTACCCTATGGAAAGAGCACGTTGCATATCAAGGCTCAGGAGGCCAATGGCAACTGGAGCCGAAACGAGCTGAGCATAAACATTTTTGTTGCCAAACCCGTATATCTGCAGCCATGGTTTGGCATATTGATAACCCTGCTGATCATAACTATAATTGTTGTCATTTATCGCTGGCGCGTAGATCGGCTTGCCAAAGAGAACACCAGGCTCGATAAGGTGGTGAAGGAAAAAACAGATGATCTGCAGCGTTCGCTGAACCAAAAAGATCTGTTGCTTAAAGAGATACACCATAGGGTGAAAAACAACCTTCAGGTTATCAGCAGCCTGCTCCGATTGCAGGCACGCTCACTGGAAGACCAGGGAGCACGCGACGCGCTGATAGAAGGACAGAACCGTGTTGCCAGTATTGCGCTGATACACCAGAAACTCTATCAGAATGAGGACCTTGATAAGGTGGAATTCTCAAAATTCGTTGACGACCTTTATCATCATCTGGAAGGTGTTTTTAATAGCAGCCAGCGGCACGTAACACTTGTCAACAAGATACCGATCTGTTTTTTTGATATCGATCGTGCGGTTCCATTGGCATTGATACTGAATGAACTGTTTACCAACTCATACAAATATGCTGTGACAGGTAATGAAAAGCCGATGATCTCGCTTGCTATTACAGTGCGTGAAGGCCGAACGATCCTGGAATATTCCGACAATGGCCCCGGCTTGCCCGACGAATTTATAGCCGCTACTCCCGTCACCCTCGGCCTCAAGCTCATAGCGCGGCTTTGTACGCAGATAAATGCACACGTTTCTTACCGCAACAACAACGGTATGGTTTGTGTGATCGAGTTTGAAAAAAAGTAAACCGCCATTCATATGATTGCGTTTTAATAGCAACCAATAATTAAATAAAATTCCCGCGACTATTGTATTTCTAATGTCAGTTTAAGATATTTACAGTACCCTTTGTAGGACGAATGCATGATAAAAATCGGAATTGTAGAGGATGAGGCGATAATTGCAGATGATTTGGCTGCGTTGTTAGAGGAAATGGGCTATCTGTGCCCCGAGCCTGCAGCCAATTATGAAAGTGCTGTAGCCATGTTGCATAGTTTTGATCCCGACCTGATCCTGGTGGATATCAACCTTTCCGGTCGCCCGGACGGACTGAGGGTTGCAAAATACATTACCGAGAAGCTGAACAAACCTTTTATTTTTCTCACCGCCAATAGTGATCCGGAGACAGTAATATCCGCGCGCGAATCTCGTCCTTCAGCCTACCTTGTCAAACCGTTTCAGAAAGCCGATATATACACAGCTATAGAGATCGCGCTCTACAATTTCCAAAACGAACACAAACTTCAAAGGGAGATGCCCTCTTCTAAACTGGTGACAGATGCCCTGTTTGTTCGCGATGGCGACTATTTCAACAAGGTGAGGTTTGAGGACATTGTGTACCTCAGCAGCGAACACGTATATGTCACCATACATACGCAGCAGAAGAAGTATTTGGTGCGCACTACCATGCAGGAATATCTGGACAATTTCGATCCTGCCTTGTTCATGAAAGTACACCGCAGTTATGTGGTGAACCTCAAGTGGATAGAACGCATCAACACACAGACTATCACTGCAGGTGGTGTTGACATACCGGTATCCCGCCCCTTGCGTGATGAGTTGCTGCGACGTTTGCGCATCGGATAGTAGCCTTTGTTTGTCATTTTTACCTCTTTGGCGGCCAGGTCGTCGAACCGTTCACAACAGATTTCCTAACATTCACAACAAAAATCCTACCATTCAGCACATTTTTTAGAGTTTTTGTATTCTGCCTGCTACTTTTAGTGGTTAGTGGTCGAGTTATGTCCGAAACGATTTGGAATAGGTATCGATCTGCTAAACAAAGAAGCTAACACAAAATCCCCTTATATGACTACAAAACCAACACTACTTCAGATGGGCAGAAATGCCATCGGGCGGTTGTTATCAGCTCCGCCATCGGGTAGCCTGCTCAGAAAAGCGGCTACACTACTGTGTGCAGCACTGGCAGTGAATACTGCAGCAGAGGCACAGTCCACTACCTTCAACTACACCGGCTCTTCACAGACCTACACGGCAACCAGCACAGGTACGTTGGTCATTGATATGGCAGGTGCCAAAGGTGGTGCCAAGTTTTCAACAGGTAGTTACGCTCCATATACCTCGGATGGAGGTAATGGCGGTAGAGTTGTTTGTTCTTTGGCCGTAACTGCAGGACAGGTACTAAATATTTATGTTGGCGGGGTAGGGCAAAGTCCTACTTCGTTCCTCACTTCTGCTGCAGGAGGGTACAATGGCGGCGGTAATTCTGGAAGTTGCGACGGTTGTGGAGGGTGGCAGCATACTGGCGGCGGCGGCGGCGGCGCTACAGATATCCGAATTGGTGGCACTACTTTGTCAGATAGAGTCTTGGTTGCCGGTGGAGGAGGTGGCTCAGGATATGGCGGCAGCTCAACCCTCAATAGTAGAAAAGGTGGTGACGGTGGTGGGCTCACAGGTGGGACTGGAATTTCCGGAGGCACTGGCGGTGGTCAGTCTTCAGCTGGTCCCGGAGGTTCCTTAGGTAATGGTGCAAACGGTGCAGGAGTTCAACTTTCTGGCGGTGGCGGCGGTGGCTACTATGGCGGCGGTGTCTCTGGCGCACTAAATGGCGGCGGCGGCGGCAGTTCATTCACGCACGCAACTCTTTGCACAGGTGTTACCCATACACAAGGTTACCGGGCGGGTAACGGGTATGTGATTATCACTCCCGCTACTCCGGCATGCAGTACTCCTGCGGCAATAGGCGGTCCATCATCAGTATGTGTGGGTAGTACCATTACACTTACCAATGACACTACAGGCGGTACCTGGAGCAGCGCAAGCACTTCTATTGCATCAGTTAATACATCAGGCGTAGTTACCGGCAATGCTGCAGGTACCACTACTATCAGTTACTCAAAAGGCACAGGTTGTACAGTTACTAAGACAATAACAGTTAATCCCCTTCCTACCAACGTTATTGGATCATTTACACCTCAGCCAAGTATCGCAGGTCTTCCTATAACTTTCACGGTATCTAA
>JACSRV010000102.1 GCA_014879545.1 Chitinophagaceae bacterium
CTACACAGGTGCCGGCACCTATAGTACCTGTGTGCGCGTCTACACTGCATGTGGTATGGATATGCACTGCAAAGAGATCTCAACTACTTGTGTCGCTACACCACTATCGTCTTTTTCAGATACCGGAAAACTGGTGCATGGATTCACCTATACCGGTACAACCGCCGGTCTCGACAGCGTAAAATGGAATTTTGGCGACGGTAATTACGGAACCGGAACGCCTACAACCCATACCTATGCAGTGGCTGACACCTACACTGTATGCGCAACAGTTTACACCAATTGCGGCACACACACCTGGTGTAAGGATGTGGTAGTTATGAAACCTACGGTTGCTGTGATATCGGTTCAGAGCGATGTGAACAACGTTCAGATATTTCCCAATCCTGTCACTTCTGAGTTACACATAAACGATGCAATCCCAAACCCAACATATAACCTCCGCAATATAACGGGTTCAATCATAGTGCAAGGATTACTTTCAGGAGCAGAGAGTTCTATCCAACTCAGTGAACTGCCCTCTGGTACGTACTTACTGGAACTTACCACACCGTCAGGAGGGAGAAAAGTGGTGCGTGTAGTAAAAGCAAACTAGCTGCGTATCTACAGCCGCTCCAGTGCCATCTACAGCCGCTCCAGTGCCATCTGCAGCATCTCCATGTGGTCGAAAGCGAGGGCGCTTATGTCTTTTACAGGCACCCATGTCGCCTCGGTAGCATCATCGGCACCGGCTACAGGCATGGGCGAATCGATCGAAGTATAGTAGGTGACAGTAACGGTGCGTCCACGGCTGTCGCGGCCCACACGGCCAAAGGTATAGAGCTGTGTCATGGCGTTAACTTTCAGTCCTGTCTCTTCCTCCAGCTCGCGCATGGCGGCTGTGTCCAGCTCTTCGTCATCCTCCACAAAACCACCGGGTAAAGCCCACATTCCTTTATAAGGATCATTTTTCCTTTTTATCAGAAGTAGTTGCCGGTCGTGGCCCCTGCCGGCAAACACCACCGCGTCTACGGCTACCTTAATATTCTGTATCAGCATATATCCAATCGGCAGTTAATAATGCCGGTCAATACCGCAAGATAGCCGAAAAAACGGCCAATGCGGAGGTTGTTAAATATTTGCAGCTATGGCCTGCGGAACGGCCTGAATATGATAAATCGTTATCTTCGTGTTAGAAAAACTGCTATTATGAAGAAGCTTGTTTTCGTTATGTTGCTGTTGGCAGGTTTTTACGGCGCAACCGCTCAGGAGATCTACAACAGTTCGGGCAAGGCCAACTACAAGAAGAAAAAGGAAAAGAGAGGATATGATGCCGACAAGCTGGTGCTGGGCGGTGGCATGAACTTTGGCATGGGCAACGGCTTTTTGCGCGTGGGGGTATCTCCTATCGTCGGCTATCGCCTGCAAAAGAACTTTTACGCAGGTGTGGGCATGGGCTACCAATATTACAAGGCCCCCTACGACGAGACACACAACGAGTACATGAACATGTACTATCCCAATATCTGGACCCGCTACTACGTATACCGCAACATCTTTGTGAATGCTACTTACGAGTACGATTTCATTTCGGTGCGCTATCCGCTGGACCGTTTTGGCAATTTTAACGAAACGAAGACCAATGTGACCAACCAGAGCCTGCTGCTGGGTGTGGGACTTCGTCAGTCGTTGGGTGGTCGCCTCAGCTTTTACGGCGAGCTGTTTTACGACGTGATGCAGGGTCAGTACAGCCCTTACCCCAAGGGCTTCCCGGGCATGAGGTTCGGCCTGGCAACCGGTTTTTAGTTACTGAAGAAATATGATGTAATTTCAGGCTTTGCTTTTAGGGCAAAGCCTGAAATTTTTTATACAAGCATGAATTCAGCCATCCTTCTGGGCATCATACTGCTCTACTTTGCTGTGCTGCTGGGCATAGCATTCTATACATCGCGCGGGTCCGACAATGAATCGTTTTTCATTGGCAACAAAAGCAGCAAGTGGTGGCTGGTGGCGTTCGGCATGATAGGCACCAGTCTTTCAGGTATGACCTTCATATCGGTACCCGGCACGGTGGGCAAGGCAGGGTTCAACTATTTTCAGGTGGTTATTGGTTACTGGCTGGGCTACTTTGCGGTGGCATACATATTGCTGCCTGTCTATTACCGCATGAACCTCACATCCATCTATACCTATCTGGAACGGAGGCTGGGCATGAACGCTTACAAGACCGGATCTTTGTTCTTCATACTGTCGCGCACGTTGGGTGCCACTCTGCGCCTGTACCTGGTGATAAAGGTGCTGGAGAAATTTGTGCTCGAGGACATGGGCATCTCCTTTGGCATGAGCGCTGTTATCATTCTGGGACTCATACTTCTTTATACCTACAGGGGCGGCGTAAAGACCATTGTATGGACCGATACGCTGCAAACAACGTTTATGTTGCTGGCTCTCGTGATATGTGTCGGTTACATCATGCACTCGCTGCATCTCGACTTCGGAGGCACCTGGACAGCCATGCAGGAAAAGGGGTATACCAAACTGCTGCAGACCGACTACAAAAGCCCCGGCTTCTTCCTTAAACAGATATTGGGCGGCGCATTCATAACCATTGCCATGACCGGACTGGACCAGGAAATGATGCAGAAGAACATCAGCGTGAGCAACCTGAAGGATTCGCAAAAGAACATGGTGGTGTTCTGTTTTGTGTTGCTGGTGGCCAACTTCATTTTCCTGCTGCTGGGTGGTCTGCTGTACCTCTACGCAGGTAGCAAAGGGCTGACTACCGCGGGCGACGATCTGTTCCCAACCATTGCCATCAACAGCGGTCTGCCATTCTTCATCACCATCTGTTTTATGATCGGACTCATCTCGGCGGTGTTCCCCAGTGCCGATGGCGCACTCACCGCTCTCACTTCTTCCTTCTGTATAGACATACTGGGCATCAAACGCAACCCCAACCTCTCCGAGGCGCAGCAGAAACGCACACGCCTGCTGGTGCACAATGGCTTCGCGGTGGTGTTTCTGGCCTGTGTCTTTTTCTTCCGCATGATAGACAATGGTTCGCTCATTGACATACTGCTCAAAATGGCCGGTTTCACCTACGGTCCGTTGCTGGGCCTGTTCGCCTTCGGCATTCTCACCGGCAGAAGCATCAGCAACAGGCTGCCTATATGGATCTGTCTTGCAGCGCTACTGTGCACCTTTGGTATAGATCTGGTGAACAATGCTACATGGTATGTCGACAAGATGCACCTGAGTGCGGGCACTGCTGCGTCACTTACCGCACTTTCAGACAGCATTTTTCACGGTTATAAGATAGGCGTGGAGCTGCTCATCATTAACGCCGCTATCACATTTTTACTGCTACTTTTGTTAGCAGACAGGCAGACAAAAACCGCTGCTACCATAACAGCATGAAAGAACAGATAAAGAGCATCAAATCGCGCGACTGGACCGAGACCAAAGCCCATTCCAGCTGGCAGATATTCAAGATAATGGCCGAGTTCGTTCAGGGCTTCGAGACCCTGGCACGCATAGGTCCCTGTGTGTCCATCTTCGGATCAGCACGCACAAAACCCGGGCACAAGTATTACGAGCTTACGGTAGAGATATCGCGCAGACTGGCACAAGAAGGCTTTGGCATCATTACCGGTGGTGGCCCGGGCATTATGGAGGCAGCCAATAAGGGCGCTCATCTTGCCAACGGCTCATCCGTAGGGCTGAATATAGATCTCCCCTTCGAGCAGGAAAGCAATCCATACATCAACAAAGACACGTCCATCAATTTCGATTACTTCTTCGTTCGCAAAGTAATGTTCACCAAGTATGCGCAAGGTTTCATTATGATGCCGGGTGGCTGGGGCACCATGGACGAGTTTTTTGAGGTAGCAACACTCATACAGACACGCAAGTTCACACAAACGCCCATGGTGTGTGTAGGCTCAGCCTATTGGAACGGGCTTTTCAACTGGATGCGTGAAACAATGCTGGAAACAGAACAGAACATCAGCCCCGGCGATCTGGAACTGATAAAGGTGTTCGATACCGCCGATGAGGTAGTTGCCTACATCAGCGAGTTCTACACGCACAATAAACTGCAACCTAATTTCTGATAATGGCACACACACTGGTATCTGAAGCTATCGAGCAATACAGCGCGTCATTCACCACGCCCGAGTCTGATGTACTTGCTGCCCTCAACAAGGCCACAAGCACCCGGCACGATGCGCGCATGCTGTCCGGCCACATACAAGGCTCGTTGCTGCAGATGCTCAGCCACATGATCCGGCCACGATATGTGCTGGAGCTGGGCACCTATACAGGCTATTCTGCTATTTGCCTCGCACAGGGACTGCAAACCGGTGGACAACTACATACCATAGACGTGAGCAACGAGTTGACAGACATGGCGGCACAGCATATTGCTGATGCAGGCCTTTCTGCAGCCATAACCCAACACATTGGTAAGGCGGCCGATGTCATCCCGACATTGGATCCAATGTTCGAACTTGTGTTTATTGACGCTGACAAAGGCAACTATGGTCTTTATTACGACCTTGTATTCCCCAAGGTGCCGGTGGGTGGCTACATCATTGCCGACAATGTACTGTTTCATGGAGAGGTAATATTGCCTGAAGAAGAGCGGGGCAAGGCCGGTAGAGCCATGCACGCCTATAACCAGAAGATAGCCGCTGACACCCGCGTGGAACGTTTGTTGCTGCCGGTGCGCGACGGCCTGATGATAGCAAGAAAGTTGCGCGACTGACTTTTTTGTTCCGGCGGGTGCGGTATACCCAACCATTTATCAATTGAGGTGGTCTATTAATTTGTACCCAAATTGACACTTTATGAGATACCCCACACCACGCACTGCCCTTCTTTGTTTTATTGCACTCACAATCATCTCCGGATGCAGACCTCGTTCGTACGACACAGAACCTTCTGCAATATCGTGCCCGACAGCGGCGGAGGTATATGGATACCGGGGGTCTCCTGTTGACTCAGCCACATCCTGCACCTACGGCAAGATCAATACCTCCACGGCAGGCATCGCAGGAATTGCACCGTTTACGTCCCACATTCAGTTCAGTCAGGGCGCATATCACATCGGCGAGAACAACTATTACGTTTTCAAAGCAACGGACACCGCTCGTACACTGCTTAGGATCTCTTCAGCAGGAGCGGTGACTCCACTTACCAATTCGGCCTATGGCAGCAGATTTGACGGCCTCGTATATAACCGATTCAACGGCAAGCTATACTGCTTCCGCACTGCCGGCGGCACCAGTCATATTGCTGAGATAACGGTATCGGGCAGCACCTACACTACAGCCGATCTGGCAACAACTTTACTACCTGAAATGCATGACAATGCCACTGTTGACGCAAGCACAGGTGATATATACTATCAGAGCTTTGCAGGATCCATGAATTTCAACGTAGAGAAATACCATCCGGGCGGTGCAGTAACAACCATAGCAACCGGAATGCCTATTGATCTGTGGGGCATACGCTACAATCCTAATGACAACAACCTGTATGCTGTGAGAGCAGGCACCACGTACGAATTTGTAAAGATCAACTCATCAGGCGCGCTCTCAGTTCTATCGACTTTACCACAAATAAACTTCAAGAAATTCTCGGCTACGTTCGATCCGTGTACCGACCATTACATTCTATCTTTTCAACAATTTACCGGGCCATTTCTGAATGGGCATTTAATGCAGCTGAGCACGGCCGGGGCTGTGCTGCAACACGATTCCATGTCTACCGTTTATATGGGGCTCGACGTGAAATACTGATGAGGAAGTTGGATATTAAGCAGGCTTCTGGGCTTAGTTGCTGCTTCCCTTGCTGATGGCTTGTGCAGCCGTCTGTTGCTGCGCCATTGCATTCTTCAAAGCAACACACAATTCCAGGAAGGAGTCGTTTTTGCTGAGCAGATGTTCCTTGCGCATCAGCGATCTGATATGGCCGTCTGTTGTGACGAGGTACAGATACGCACCACCCAAATAGTATTCTTTGAGCGACACTTCTTTCAGATTGCAGACAGGTATCATCAGGTCTTTATCCGGCAGAAAAAAATTGCTGTGTGTAGTCATGAGCACCAGCCTGTCATCTTCTATCGTTGCCTGCATTCTTATGCTTGCTGTGCCCTGCGCGGCAATATGAGCAACCAACGTCAACCCAACCCACAGAAAGAAAATGACCCAGTTATTATCATTCACGGCTTCACCGATTAAAACGGCCAGCACCAGGCCTATGAAGCTATAGACACCAAATGCCACAGCCCACAACAGCCACGACCTGATATATACTCTGTAGTTTGTCATTGTTGCTTGTCTTCGTCGTTTACGGTGTTGTCATTCCCACCCATCATATACCAGAAGAACATCACAACCAGCCCTAGCATGAAACCGAGCACCACCCACAACCCCAATACCCACCGTGCAACGTCTTTGTCTATCAGTATGGCAGCGCCGCCCGTTATCACTAAAAACAGCACTGCCATTCCTCGGTTCAGACGTCGGCTGTCTCGTTTTGCCTGCGGAGTGACTGCTTGTTCATAATCCACTTCATCTTTAACCGGCATCCCAATGCGCAACAGGTGTTGCTTTAGCGCCAGCCAGTCTCTGTTGTTCAGGCTCTCAGCGCGTATCACCTTCTTGCTTCCGTTTTTCAGCAGCAACTCAGCCCGGTTATAGTCAAGCACCACACTGCTTATGTCTCCCCACAGGAAAGTACGTTTCAGAAAAATCAGGTTGTGATTACGCACGTCCAATTGATTTGCGTCGGCAATAAAATACCAAAGGGTCAGTGACGACAATCCGAAAAACAGGAACAGCATTGCGGTCAGGGGAACCAACAACATACCCACCTCAGCGAACTCATCAATACGCCTTCCGGACAGAATAATAACTGCTGCCGGGATGACTGTGATGCACGACCATGCACCAAGGCCATTGGCGCAAGCAAACTGGTTCCCCTTGTATACATGGGGAATATCATGGTCGGGGGTATACTCCATGATCGGTGTATCTATTATCAGGCAAGTACTTCGTGGTTCTTACCGGCAAACTCCTTAACCGCCTCAGCAATGGCCTGTGCATCGTAGCCGCATTCGCGGTGCAGCTCTTCAGGTTTGCCATGCTCTATGTAACGGTCAGGAATGCCCAGTATCTTTACCTCAGGCGTGTAGCCGTGCTGCGCCATAAACTCGAGTACCACACTGCCAAAGCCACCTACAATTGTTCCGTCTTCCACCGTTATGATCTTGTTGTAGCGCTGTGCCACTTCGTGCAGCATCGCCTCGTCTATCGGCTTCACAAAACGCATATCGTAGTGCGCCGGATAGATATCTTCGGTAGCTAACGAGCGGCAGGCAGCCACTGCAAAATTGCCCGGATGACCAATGGTCAGTATCGCCACATCGTTGCCATCGCATATTTTGCGACCCGTACCTATTTCCACTTTCTCCATCGGGGTGCGCCATTGAGGCATCACACCTTGTCCGCGTGGGTAGCGTATCACAAACGGCAGTTTCTGCTCGGGCAGCTGTGCCGTGTACATCAGATTGCGCAACTCGGCCTCATTCATAGGTGCGCTCACTATCAGGTGCGGCACACAACGCATGTAGGCAATATCATACGCGCCATGGTGTGTTGGTCCGTCGTCACCTACCAGACCGGCACGGTCCAGGCAGAAGATCACAGGGAGCTTTTGTATTGCCACATCATGTATCACCATGTCATACGCACGCTGCATGAAGCTGCTGTATATGTTGCAGAACACGCGCAACCCCTGTGTGGCCATACCGGCGCTCACCGTCACGGCATGCTGCTCGGCTATGCCCACATCTATTGCACGGTCGGGCATGGCGTCCATCATTATCTTCATCGATGAGCCACTCGGCATCGCCGGAGTAATGCCCATTATCTTCTCATTCTTCTCGGCCAGTTCAAGTAACGTATGTCCGAAAACGTCCTGATACTTTGGCGGCTCGGGAACCGTAACTATCTTCTTGTTGATCTTTCCGGTTATCTTATCGAAAGTACCCGGCGCATGCCAGAGGGTCTGATCTTGTTCGGCCAAATCATAGCCCTTGCCCTTCACAGTTTTGATGTGCAGCAACTTCGGACCCGGAATGTCGCTCAGGTCTTTCAGTGTCTCGGCCAGCTTCACCACATTGTGTCCGTCTATAGGACCAAAGTAGCGCAGACCCAATGCCTCGAAAAGGTTGCTGGTCTTAGATACCACTCCTTTCAGGCCTGCCTCCACTTTAGACGCGAGCTTCTGGAAGTCTTTAGAGGGCAGCATACCCAGCAGTTTCCAAACATCATCACGGAAACGGTTCCACGTATGTGAGGTAGTGATATCAGTCAGGTATTCTTTCAGAGCGCCAACATTGGGGTCAATGCTCATGTTGTTGTCGTTCAGTACTATCAGCACATTGGCATTACTCACACCTGCATGGTTCAGCGCCTCAAACGGCAGACCCGCCGTCATAGCACCATCACCAATCACTGCAATGTGCCTGCGGTGGTCTTCGCCCTTGTACTTGGATGCGATGGCCATACCCAGCGCTGCAGAGATAGAAGTAGATGAGTGCCCCACGCCAAACGCGTCATATTCACTTTCGCTGCGTTTAGGGAAGCCGCTCAGGCCGCCGTATTTCCGGTTGGTATGAAACACCTTGCGCCTGCCGGTGAGTATCTTATGACCGTAAGCCTGATGACCTACGTCCCATACCAGCTGGTCGTCGGGGGTGTTGTACACATAATGCAGTGCCACCGTAAGCTCCACCACACCAAGGCTGGCGCCAAAGTGACCGCCATGAACGCTCACACAGTCAATTATGAACTGCCTGAGCTCATTACATACCTGCGTCAGCTGACTCTTGTCCAGCTTCCTCAGGTCTTCAGGCGTATTTATGCCGCTCAAAAGCGGTCCTGCAGCAATTTCTCCCATGCTCTGTATCTGAAAATAAGTAATGAATTACAAAAATAACGAAATATCAAGTCTTGTTTTATATCAATTTGCAATAGTGGATTCACTTTATCCGATCACATCTATCGCCTTTCTACTTCCTCCGGTATGCTGCGCGTGCTCCACTTCTTGCAAACAATATGCCATTGTGCCGCACAAAACCTAAAGAAATTGGTAAAATCAACCGGGCGTCAGTGACCGTGCTCCACAGCTTTCTGAATCTTCTATCTCCGTCATATTGCTCGCTTTGCTTCTGAATGTTGAAATATCGGTTCGGCCTCGGATCGTTCCCCACTCCTGCCACATAGGCCCAGTTGCACCAGTTGCTGCACGCGTCATAGTCGGTCAGCTGTTGTTCAAAGTAGGCTGCACCGTAGCGCCAATCCAACTTCAGGTCATTACATAGATAACTGGCCACATTCTGCCGGCCTCTGTTACTCATAAAACCGGTAGCCTTCAGTTCGCGCATGTTGGCATCTACAAATTCTTCGCCTGTCTGTCCGTCTATCCAGCGTTGCAACAACTTTGCATCGAAACGAACGCCCGTTGGATTTTTGCCGCTGATACCCCTCTTCAGGAAAAACCTGCTGCCATATTTCATCATCATCAACCTGAAATAGTCGCGCCACATCAGTTCAAAAACTACCCAATAAGTAGAGTCATTGGCACCATGCTCCTGCTCAAAAATTTTTAATTCGCTATACACATACCTTGCCGACAAACACCCCATAGACAACCATGCCGAGAACTTGGTAGAATAGTCGGCACCCACCAGTCCGTTCCTTGTCTCTTTGTATGTAAGCACGCATTTACTTTCCCACAAGTAGTGACGCACACGTGCCAGTGCAGCAGTCTCCCCGCCCCGAAATTGTATTGCCGCACGCTCATCCTGTTCATGGTCCTCAAGACCAAGGCTTTGCAGTGAAGGTATTTGAAGATCTGATATCGATGGCGATGGTATCGACTCGGGTGTCGGCACAAATGGCCGCACGCTTGAATACGCCTCCGTTTTCTTCCTGTATGCTGTGAACATGTCAGGCACAGTTTGCACAGCAAAAGGCAGATCCGTCACTTCATACAGACTGCTATTGCCGAACACTGTAAGTGTGCAATGATGCTCAGCCAACTTTTCGCGCACGGCGTGTATTGTTGCCAATTCCTCCGGCGCTATTTCATCAGATGTAAACACGTTCGCCGCCCCATACGCTCTTGCAACTTTCACTACCTCCGTAGAAGGCTTCCCCCTAACCACTATAAGTCCCGATCCCAGGGCGCGCAATTGCGCATCAAGATCCTGCAAAGATTCCAAAAGAAACTTCGCGCGGAAAGCTCCCGTCTTTTTGAATCCATACTCAGTATTACCAAAATGCGCATCGTCAATGCAATAAACGGGCACAACAAGGTCGCCGTTGTCAATTGCCGCATTCAGTACAACATTGTCGTGCACCCGCAGGTCAGTCTTAAACCACACTATTGTTGTTTTCATGCTACAGCTCGTTTATGTGTTTCAGGTAATGCTGTGCCTGTTCCAGCAATTCGGCCTTGTGGTCGGGCTGCATCTTGCGCCAGGTGTTATACACCATTTGTACTCTTATGTTGCTGCCCAATTTCTTTTCATGTCTGTCAAAAAAGTTCCAATACAAACTATTGAAAGGACAAGCCTTGTCACCCGTCTTTTTGGCTTTGTTGTAATAGCAACTACCGCAGTAGTTGCTCATCTTGTCTATGTATGTTGCCGAGCTCACATAAGGCTTTGTGCCCACCAATCCGCCATCGGCAAACTGGCTCATGCCTCTTGTATTGGTCACTTCTACCCAGTCAAGCGCGTCGATGTAAATACCCAGATACCATGCATCTACTTCGTCGGGGTGCACCCCTGCCAGGAGTGCGAAGTTGCCCGTCACCATCAACCGCTGAATGTGATGTGCGTATGCATGCGTAAGCGACTGGCCGATGCTCTGCTTCAAACAGTTCATTTTTGTTTTTCCTGTCCAATACCACTCAGGCAGCATGGCAGTGTGTTCAAAATAGTTGCTGTTTGCAAAGCCGGGCATAGCGTGCCAGTAGATACCCCGCATGTATTCGCGCCACCCTATTATCTGCCGCACAAATCCCTCCAATTGGTTAAACGCTATCGCTTCCGGCCTTTGTTGCCATTCATTTATGGCTGCATCTACCACCTCTTTCGGCGATATCATCTTCACATTCATCGAGAAGGAAATCCTTGAATGATACAACGACCAACCTCCCGTTGTCATCGCATCCTGATACGTACCGAACAGAGGCAAACAGGTGCGCACAAAAAATCGTAGCATTTCCAGTGATTGCGCTCTGTTCACCGGCCATAAAAAATTCGCGGCCTCAATTGTGCCTATTGTCTTTACACCCGCCGCCTGTATCTCTGCAACTATTTCCGTGACGTCATTACCGAATACCAACGGTGCTACAGGAATATGACCCGCCGGCAATTTTTTCCGGTTGTCACCGTCATAGTTCCATTGCCCGGTCAGCGGCTTGTCTCCGTCCATCAGCACTCCATGCTTTTTGCGCATGTGCCGGTAGAACGACTCCATCACAAATGTCTTCTTCCCTGCAAAAAACTTTGACAGCTCATCCCTTTCCGAGTAAAAATGTTCTGTATCGCACGCGGCCGTTGGAATAGTCAGTTGTCCGCACAATTCTTTCATCTTTTCATCCACTCTGTATTCGTCCGGCAATAGATATTCAAACCGACTGTAGCTGTGGTCTGCCACCAGTTTCAGCATATTCTTCGCGAAACATTGCAGATTAGTTGGTTCATTGAGTTTGATATACAAAACAGAATGCCCCGCCTCTCGCAACTGTTGTGCGAACTGTCGCATGGCGGCAAAAAATCCCACCACCTTCTGAATATGGTGCGCTGCATAGTCGGTCTCACTGCGCACTTCCATCAGCACATAGGTCACATGCGGGTCCACCTGGCGAAACCAGCTGTGACCACTGTTCAGTTGGTCACCAAGTATCAGTCTCAGTGTTTTCTTTTGGCTCATGCCGTCTTTTGTTTGTTCCTCCTGCATCTGTCGCTGCAATAGCGCACATTCTCCCACTCCTTCTCCCACTTCTTTCGCCAGGCAAATGGTCGCTTGCAGGCAACGCATTCTTTTTGTGGCAGATCTTGTTTTTTCACTCCTTTCATGTTGCCCGTTTATTTTCACTTATCTACCTCAAACTCCACACCACATCACTTGCATGTTTTCTTGTCGCTTCCACATCTACAATCGGTGCAGCATAGTCTTTTCCTATTTCACACTTGTACAACTGCTGTTCCATCAAACTCATTTTCCACGGCTCATGCACCAGGTGCGCGGGCACGGCCGCCAGTTCAGGCACCCATTGTTTGATGAAGGCCGCATCCGTATCATGATCTTCCGAATTTTTTATCGGGTTGTATATCCTTATCGTGTTGTTGCCCGTCACGCCGGCCTGCATCTGTATCTGCGGATAATGGATACCCGGTTCGTAGTCCAGAAACTGACGAGCCAGAAAATGCAGTTGCCGCCAGTCTTGCCACAGGTTGAACACAAAGAATGATACTACCATCGCCCGCATCCTGAAGTTGATGTAACCTGTCTGCACCACACAGCGCATACAGGCATCCACCAGTGGCACGCCGGTTTTACCCTCCTGCCACGCCTTTATGTAGGTTTCGTTCACCGGCTTGTCCAACTCGTCATAGGGGCGGCTCACACTTTCAAACTCCATGCGCCAGTTGCTCTCCAGCTTCTGTATAAAGTGGCAGTGCCAGTGCAACCTCGATACAAAATTGGCCAGCGCGCGCTTATTGGGCGATCGCTCGTAGTGCTGCATGGTATACTGGTACACCATACGCATACTTATGTTGCCCCATGCCAGATATGGCGATAGTCTGCTGCAACTCCTCCGGCTCAGCACCGGCTTCGAGATATGTTTGCTGTAGTAAACATGCCTGTCTGCTATAAACGATTGCAGGTAACGCCATGCAACCGACTCTCCCCCCGGCTGAAAGTTCTTGTTCGGCGTCGTTATCTCCGCAGCAAGTTCTGGTCCCTTTATTCTTTCGTACAGTTCGTCATCCGGGTACTCAAACGTCCAGTTGGTCTCATCCACCATTTTGGGAGGGGCGGTCATTGTGCGTTTCCACCGCTCCGCCTTGTCTGCGTTTCTTTTCAATCGTCTTACCACACCATTGGTCTGGTATTCCTTCCACAGTATATTCCGTGAGCGGAAAAATCCCGCCATTGCCACATCTCTGTCGTAGGTCAGTTTGTTGCCGGTTTCCTGATGGGAAAATACCGTGGCAATGTCATAGACATCAGCCAACTGCTCAAATACATATTGCGCCTCATTGTGGCACACCACTATCTTACCTTTCAGCGGTGCCAGCCGCTCCTGCATTTCCATCAGCGATTCATAAACAAACCGCCAGTGCCGCACATCGCTGTCGTGGTGGCTCATCACCGATGGTTCAAAACAATACAGCAGCATCAGGGGCTTACCCTCCTGCTGAGCCACATATAGCGGCTCATGGTCCGTAAAACGCAGGTCGCGTTTCAGCCATACTATATTTATTATTGGTTTTGACAATGGGATTGTGTGCTGGTAATTCGGTTTTGGAACGGTAAAATCTGCGCTTTCAGATTAAATTGTTTAACAAAACTACGAAAATATTAAACAAAATGCAGGATTTTTTGATGTAACATTAGGCACGTTAGGGTCGAAAACCCCATAATATAGCGGCGATCGTACAATCAAATAATTGATAGTCAATTGTGTAAACAGATCAATAAATTATTCTGCGTCGCCAACAATTTGTTTAATTATTCAAAATACTTACGTCTTCCTTTGCGGTGGTGATGTTAATGGCTGTCGCCCGATACCATATCTTTACTCCCATGCAGGATATATCCATCAGCAGAATAAGTGTTTCCGATGTTTTGGCGCTACAGACCATCAGTAGAGCGACTTTTCTCGAGGCTTTTGCTGCCGACAACGATGAGGAGAACATGAAGCAGTACCTGCAAGAGAACCTGTCTATCGAAAAACTCACCGCCGAACTGACAGCCCCCTGCTCTGAATTTTATTTCGCCAACGTTTCCGGTACACCTGTGGGCTACCTTAAAGTGAACTATGCCGCATGCCAAACGGAACAACAGGGCGATAATAGCCTGGAAATAGAGCGTATATATGTACTGAGAGAACACTACGGAAAAGGGGTAGCCCAGGCATTGTTTCAGAAAGCCATCGACATAGCCGCGCACCGCAATGCGGAAAACATTTGGCTGGGTGTATGGGAACATAACCACCGTGCACTGGCTTTTTACCGAAAAAATGGCTTTACCGAGTTCGGCCGTCATGTTTTTATGCTGGGCACCGATGCGCAGACAGATATACTGATGCGACGAGAATTGCGATAAACACAAAACGCATTTCTTCAATAAATATGTTTAATTTTATTGAAAACCTACACCCATGCGTTGCCGCTACATTATCACCAGTAATTTCTACCGGCATTCTTTGCTGTTGGTGGGTTTCATCTTTATTGCAGCGCTTTCGTCCGCTCAATATTACACCAATCAAAATAAGGTATGGGTCTTCGGAGACTCACTTAAATTCGATTTTAATGCAACACCACCTGCGCTATCCTCAATAAACTTTAATACATACGAGGGTTCGGCGTCTGTGGCAGATGTAGCAGGCGATCTGCTATTCTACACCAATGGTGAATGTGTGTATAATCGGTTCGGCGACACAATGCCATCAGGCGTCGGATTCATTCCATATTTTACCTTCAGTGCCTCTCAATCATCTGTTATCGTTCCGCAACCCGGCAATCCCGAAAACTACTTTCTGTTTTCCCTCGAGCATTACATGGGATGGGGCAGATTGTCCTACTCGGTGGTAGACATGACATTAGATAGTGGTCGTGGCGATATTGACACAAACATGATGGGTATTCGCATTGATAGCAATCTCACCGAACACCTTATCTCAGTGCCCGGCAACAACTGCAATTTTTGGGTCATTGTGCACGACCGTAGCTGGTCCAGATTCAAGGCCTATGAAGTTACGGCAACGGGCGTTGACACAACGCCTGTGGAGTCATTGGAAGGATTGTATACAGACTGCTATGCAGCGGGAGTACTTAAGGTGAGTCCCGACCGAACAAAGCTGGCATGTATGAACTATTCCCACACCAGCACTTCGCCCAGCAGGGCCGAGTTATACGACTTTGATCCCGCGACCGGCGTAGTTTCCAATCTACGTATCATCAACACGCATCCCGGTTGTTATGGGGCGGAATTCTCTCCAGATGGTACAAAATTATACGTGTTCTCTAGCTATTTCACGCTATATCAGTATGACATTACCGGCCCTGACGCAGCATCAATAAGTGCTACTGAGTATATCGTACACAGTTATCCGATAGGGGGTGGGCCTGCCGGTGGAGATCTCCGGCTTGCACCCGATGGCAAGATCTATTTTAACGGCTATCTCTCACACCTCGACAGAATTTCATCACCCAATCTCGCCGGTGCCGCTTGCGGGTACACTCCCGATGTCTATGATATTGCGCCTTCCACGGGCAGATGGGGCGTACCCAACCTCTTTTGGGGCATCATGCCGCCAGTCATTTCAGGTGTTTCAGCATTATGTATCGGGGACACTACAGTGCTTAGCGGCCCGGCACCGGGTGCGGCGTGGTCCGGCGGAAACCCGGGCGTAGCCGCTGTCTCGCCTTCGGGCACGGTCACTGCAATCTCCGCAGGCACCGCCACGGTCACCTATTCAGCATCATGCGGCATGGCTACCACGGTAGTAACCGTCCACCCCCAACCCGCAGCAATCGGCAACGATCATATTATCTGCGTCGGCAGTTCTGATACGTTGACCTCAGCTACTTCGGGTGGCACCTGGGTTGGCAGCGACATTACCATTGCCACTATCGACCCGGTTTCGGGAGCAATATCCGGCGTGTCACCGGGCACAGTTACGGTCACCTACCGGCTCGGCACCGGTTGCTTCACTACCGGCGTGGCCACAGTTATCTCTTGTCCGTTGTCGGCATCGGTACAAACAAAAACAACCGATCTTACTATATATCCCAATCCGGCTACCGATTATCTGCACCTTTACGTCCCTTCGTTCAACGGTGCCGGCCGCATGACAGTTTCCGATGTGCCGGGAAGGGTATTACTCACGCAAACAATCAATTTTGTTGCAGGTCGTGGTGACGGCCTTTTGACCGATCTTTCTCCGGGTACGTATCTTGTTACAATCAACGCAGGTCCGGCAACTTATCACAGGCGCATCTGTATCACTTCCGCCAAATAGCAATGCTCTATATCCGTATGCAGGCTCCCACACATACGGTGGTGCGTAAAAACCCGTACCTTTGCGCCGACTTGCCCCACATATAGGTAGGTTTTTATTATATGGCAGTTCCGGTTCAGATCGTTGAAGATGTGGTGATAAAATTCGCCGGCGATAGCGGCGATGGTATGCAGCTCACAGGTAGTCAGTTTACCAACAATAGCGCCCTCATTGGCAACGACCTTTCTACTTTCCCCGACTTCCCCGCCGAAATACGCGCCCCACAGGGCACCGTTCCGGGCGTAAGTGGTTTCCAACTTCATTTCTCCAGCAATAAGGTATATACACCCGGCGACAATTGCGATGTGTTGGTGGCTATGAATGCCGCCGCACTCAAGGTGAACCTGAAAACGCTGAAAAAAGGCGGGATAATAATCGTAGATACCGATGGCTTCGATTCCAAGAATCTGCGCCTTGCCAACTATCCCGATGGCGTGAATCCGCTCGACGACAATTCGCTACTGGGCTACGATGTCCACAAAATGGACATCACCAAGCTCACCCGCGAAGCGCTGAAAGAGATTCAGATGGGCACCAAGGAAAAAGACCGCGCCAAGAACATGTTTGTGCTCGGCTTCCTTTACTGGCTCTACAACCGCGACCTTACCAGCACCTTCTCCTTCCTGCACGATAAGTTTGGCAAACGCCCCGAGATCCTGGACAGCAACGTCAAGGCACTGCAGGCCGGCTACAACTTCGGCGATACCGTAGAGGCGTTCTCTGCCCGCTACAAGGTAGAGAAAGCGCGCCTGCCAAAGGGCATCTACCGCAGCATCACCGGTAACATCGCGCTTGCATACGGCCTTATTGCCGCATCCGAAAAAAGTTCACTGCCACTGTTCCTGGGTTCATACCCCATTACTCCGGCATCAGATATATTACACGAACTGTCGCGCCACAAAAACTTTGGTGTGCGCACCTTCCAGGCCGAAGACGAGATCGCAGCCATAGCAAGTGCCATTGGCGCCTCTTATGGTGGTGCATTGGGTGTCACCACTACATCCGGGCCCGGTATGGCACTTAAAACAGAAGCCATGGGTCTGGCCATGATGCTGGAGATACCACTCGTTGTCATAGACATTCAGCGCGGCGGCCCGTCAACCGGCCTGCCGACCAAAACAGAGCAAAGCGATCTGCTGCAGGCCTATTATGGCCGCAACGGCGAAAGTCCCATACCGGTCATCTCCACATCTACTCCAAGCGATTGTTTTGAGGTTGCATACGAGGCAGTGCGCATTGCCATAGAGCACATGACACCCGTTATCCTCCTCAGCGATGGGTACATAGCAAACGGTGCCGAGCCTTGGCGCTTTCCCAAGAGTGCCGACCTCGCTCCTATCCATGTCACTTTCAAGAAAGCGTTGGCCGAAGACGAAGCAAAGTTCATGCCCTACAAACGCGACGAGAAACTGGTGCGCCCCTGGGCTGTACCAGGCACTCCTGGCCTCGAGCACCGCATCGGCGGCATAGAAAAAGAAGACATTACCGGCAACATCTCTTACGACCCCGAAAATCACCAACACATGGTGAAGACCCGCGAGGCAAAAGTGGACATGATTGCCAACTACATACCATTGCAGACAATAGACAGCGGTCCCGAAAGCGGCGATGTGCTGGTGTTGGGCTGGGGCTCTACCTATGGTTCCATAAAAAGTGCCGTGCTGGACCTGCAGGCCGAAGGGCTGAGCGTGGCACATGCACATGTGCGCTACCTGCGTCCCTTCCCGCGCAATCTGGGCGAACTCATAAGCAAGTACAAACATGTGCTGATACCCGAACTGAACAACGGTCAGATCATCAAGATCATCCGCGATAAATATCTGGTAGATGCCATCGCTTACAACAAGATCAAGGGTGTGCCCATAACGCGCACCGAGCTGGTGAATGCTATAAGGGAAGTGTTGGCGTAATTGCTGAATAGATCCAGATCAGGCTATGGATGCATTCGGTTACTGCAGCTGCACTTTGTAGACCACGGCTTCACCTACCCTCACAATGTAGATACCTCTTGGCAAATGTGCCATATCGATGCTTGCGTTGCGGGTATTGTATTTTCCGGAAAAAACACACTGACCTACTACGTTGGAAATACTTACGTTTCCAATACTATGAACGGAAGTAATCTGGAGATCTTTATGTGTTGGATTAGGGAACAACAGTACACCTTCATGATGATCTGCCATATTTGCTGTAAGTAAAGAATCGCAATACTCGGTGGAGTGGATAGTGAGCGGATGAGTCACAGAGTCAGACCCGCACGTATTCGTGACTCTGTAAATAATGTCACATGTTCCTGGTGTAACGCCTGTTACCATTCCGGGTGAGGAGACCGTCGCATTTGTATTACTACAACTCCATGTGCCTCCAAAAAAAGGATTGGTAAGCTTTATTGTGTTGCCCTCGCACACTGTATAGGGGCCAGCAATGCCGCCGGCATCCGGTGGGCCATCTATCATCATCGAGGCAGTTACATAGCACCCCCCTCCTATCGTATAGGTGATGTGTGCGGCGCCCGCATACATGGCCGTTACAACGCCGGTAGTAAGGGCCACAGTAGCGTGGTAGGAATCTGCGAGCCATATCCCCCCGGGCATTGTATTGCTAAGGGTTATGGTGTTGCCTATACATAGCGCAGGAACTGCACCTGTAATGGGGGGCAGCCCCGGAATAATACTGACGGTTGTTGTAACTACCGGACACCCGCCGCTGAGCGCATACGTGATACAGGCCGTTCCTGCCGCAACGCCTGTAACCACGCCCGATTCAGCATTGACTGTGGCAACGCCGGGGGTGCCGCTAATCCAGATGCCTCCGGTGCTACTGCTACTCAAAACGGTAGTGAACCCTACACAGCCGGTGGTATTTCCGCCAATAGGTGCCGGTGTTGCTACAACTGACACATTGGCTATTGCCGTGCAGCCAGCCAAAGTATAGGAAATCGCCACTGTTCCCGCAGAAACACCCGTGACTATGCCCCCGCTCACTGATGCTACGGCAGGGTTGCTGCTGTTCCAGACTCCCCCTGCTGCCGATGGGGTGACAGTTAGTGTACCGCCTGCACAGAGAGCACCGCCGCCTGTTAACGACACGCCCAAGCTTCTGAAAACAGATGGCAGGTTTACCGTAGCAGCACTGGTAGGTAGCAAGGTTAAAGCATGAAATGTGTAACCAGATGCAGTGCCTGCAAGGTTCGGGTTGTTGATGCAATCCAGGTACCGTGCATTGTAAGCTGGCAAATATATCTTCCCATCTGGTGCCAGCTTCAGCCCATAAGACGCATTAAGGCCGGTAGCCAATTCCACTCGCGAGGCCATTATGGCGGCTACCGTAGGCAAAGAGATATTTAGCTGAACTAATTTAGTTGTGCTTCCGCCACCTTCACCCAAATACAATTTTGTGTCATCGGGAGAAAACTCATGCCCATAAGATCCAAGGGTATTTACCACGCGCGAATTAGAAACCACGCCGGTTGCAGGATCAAAATCGTGCAGTTCTGTGCCGTTGCTCCCACTGGTTACTATTGTAAGCCCGTTGTTGCTCACTCTCATACCCCCGGACCAGTAACACGCCCCCACTGTGCAGCTACCGGTAGTAGAAATAACTGCCGGGGATACACCGGTACTGCTTACCGAGAAGGCGCAAAAACTGTTACCAATGGCGCGATGTGTTACCACCCACATATTACAATTGCTTCCGGGAATGACGGTCATCTTTTCGCTCATGGTGCTGTCGATATGTATGCCCATCGAGGTGGGCAAAACCCCTCCAAATCCGCTGTCGAGCGTCATGTCAACAATGGAATATGCCAACCGGCCATTACTCGGTATTGCGCCATAATATTCATACTGCTCCAGCGAGAAAATATAGTACTGATCAGAGTTGCCATTAACGGGCAAAATGAATGTACCGCTGATAGTGCTATTTGTATGAAAGTTGACTATAGAATCGCCATTCTGCATGAGAAAGCCAGCACGGTTAAATACCCGCCGCCCATCGGTATAGAACAAAAGATTTCCCGAGGCATCAGATATTTGGGCACCAGCCTCTGAAAAAAAGTCAAACATGACACCGGGCATAGTGATTAAAAAAGGGACGGGGCTGCCACTATTGAAATTTAGGCCCGCTCTCCGTCCAAATACCCATTGTTTATTTTGTGCGGTATTATATTGTGCCGATGACTGCATAGAAGGTCCCAAGAGCAATAGAAAAAGTATGCCGGACACGTACCCGAGGAATAGACGCATATCGTTGTTTTTTGGCGTTAGGGATATAAATACAACTTAATAGGCGCCGTATTTTAATTAATCGTTAGTACAAAAGCAAAAAAGCAGATAAATCTACTATCCTGAATTTCTACAATTTTTGTATCCTATCTATGATACCCGTAGTAGAGTAGCCTTCTACAAAAGGAATGATGTGCACCTCGCCGCCGTTCTGCTGCACAAAGTCGGCACCCACTATTTTATCAATTGTGTAGTCGCCACCCTTTACAAGAATATCCGGTTTTATGAGTTTGATAAGCGCCTCAGGTGTGTCTTCGTCAAACAGGCATACTGCATCGGTGCAAAGAAGAGATGCTACCTGAAACAGACGGTCCTGTTCGTGGGTCACCGGTCGGGTAGGCCCCTTCAGTCGCTTCACCGAGTCGTCGGTATTCAGACCCACCACCAGTATATTGCCCAGCGATGCCGCGCGTGCCAGCAGGTCCAGGTGGCCATGATGCAGAATGTCAAAACACCCGTTGGTGAAAACGATCTTACGGTTCAGTACGCGCCAGCCGTTGCATTCCTGCACCAGCCGCTCACGCGATACTATCTTCCGCTCTATCCATTGCAGCTTGTCCATTGCGTTTGCGGTTATATGGTTGAATTGCGATAAGCGATACCAGTCCCAGCACTATGATCACGGCGGTCTGCGCCACCCAGGCTATCCACCCAAAGGCCTGTGCCGGCACCTCGGTCACACCATAGGCAACCAGCATCTGTGCCACCAGCAAGGTATATAGCCCTATGCCACCCGGTGTCACTATCATACCTATGCTACCATACACCAGCACCACCAGTGCCACCACCAGCGACAGGCCCGCCGTTTCCGGCAGACACATAAAGCCCACCCACAGCTGCAGCAGGTACATGCCCCATATCAACACGGTGTAACCCAGAAACGCCCAGCGCTTCTTCATATGAATGATGGAAAGTACACCGCGCATCAGCTCCGTCACAAACATACCCACCTTGGTGTCTTTATAACGGCGGTAGAGGATAACGGCAACCGGTATAGAAAGCGCGGCCCCTGCGGCCAATACCATCAGTATGGTCTTGCTGTTCTGGAACTTCTCACCCAGTGCACCCATTTTCGATGCCACATAGGTGCTCACAAACTCCATCTGCAACCCGAAGGCCGCCACTGCTATCACCAGCAGGCTCACCATGTCAAAGGCGCGCTCGGCTACAATGGTACCTATCATCTTGTGGGCCGGCATCTTCTCATAGCGTGCCAGCACCGTGCACTTGGCCACCTCGCCCGCACGGGGCAGCGCCAGATTGGCAATGTACCCTATCAGCACTGCGAAAGTGGTATTGGTGAGCGACGGCTTCAGGTCCACCGTCTCCAGCAGATAGCGCCAGCGCATGGCCCTGAAAAAATGAGAAAGAAAACCTATAATGAACACCGGCAGCAGATACCACGCATTGGCATTGCGTATCGCATTGGCCAGATCGGTCTTTTGCTGATCGGTAAGCTGGTGCAGCATCTGATAGATGATCCATATCCCCAACCCAAGAAACAGCAAGTATTGAAATATGGTCAGGATGGTCTTCTTCATAGACACATTAAAGGTACTGAATAGAGTTGTTCAGAGTATGCTAAAAAATGCTGAAATGAGCCCGATTACAGCTTGTTGTCCTCGGTAGGGAAGATGATGGTAGGCTTGTATTTTTTGGCAGCTTCAAATTCCATGCTTGCATAAGAAATGATGATCACCGTGTCGCCCGGGCTTATGCGGCGCGCCGCAGGACCGTTCATACAGATCATACCCGAGCCACGCGTACCCCTAATTACATAGGTTTCCAGACGTTCGCCATTGTCCAGATCCAGCACCTGCACCTTTTCGTTCTCTATGAGGTTGGCTGCGTCCATCAGGTCTTCATCAATAGTGATGCTACCTATGTAGTTCAGATTGGCCTCAGTTATTTTAACCCTATGAATTTTAGATTTTAATATTTCTATGTGCATAGCGGCGCAAAGGTAGGTTATTAGTTGGTTTTTCAGCCAAAGCACACATCAGTCTATGTTATTAGCCGATAGCCTTATTTGTGCGCCTCATACGGAACCTGCGCCATATACACGGCCACCACTACCGCAGCCACAGCCGATGCCGTAAACGCCACCGCAGGGCCGAAACTAAACCACAATGCACCCGCCAGCGAACTGGCAACCAACGCACAAATGCTTTGGAATGCCGAATACGTGCCTATGGCCGTGGCAACATCCTGCTTCGGGACGATGTTGCTGATCCATGCCTTTGAAACCCCCTCGGTGGCTGCCGCGTACAGTCCATACACAAAGAACAGTGCATAATACACCCACAGGCTACCGCCCGCCGCAAAACCCGCATACGTTAGCGCAAACAACAGAAGACCAACAATAAATATGCGTTTCAGCCCTATTTTGTCGCCCAGAATACCGATAGGATACGCAGCGGCCGCATATACCAGATTATAGAAAATGTATGCACCCACTACGCCCGTATCGCTCAGCCCCGCCTTGCGTGCCATCAACAACAAAAACACATCCGAGCTGTTGAACAGCGTAAAGAACAGCAGACCGCCCACCAGTCGTTTGTAGTTACCCGGACTTTGTTTCCAGAAATGAAGGAAGGAGAAAAACGAGACCCGCTTCGCAGGTGTCAACGGCTTAGCTTGTTTGTCGCGCACCAGCAGGGTGCAGGCAAATGCAGCCATGCCCGGAAGAAAAGCGATAAGGAACAGCTCCTTATAATGCACCGGATAAAAGTAAAGGTACACCAGCGCAAGGCAGGGACCCGCAACCGCCCCCAGTGTATCCATAGACCGGTGAAACCCGAAGATGCGCCCCTTCGTTTGTGGGGTGGCCTCTGCGCTTATGATGGCATCGCGCGCACCTGTGCGCAGCCCTTTACCAAACCGATCCAACGTACGCGCCGCAAAAACCCAGATCGGCACGGCAAATATGGCCATAAGTGGTTTGGAGATAGCACTGAGCGCATAACCCACCTGCACAAAGGGCATCCGCCGCCCCGTTGCGTCCGACAGTTTGCCAAAATATCCCTTGCTCAGGCCCGCCGTCGCCTCGGCCACCCCTTCCAGCAGACCTATCATCACCACCGAAAACCCTATACGCTGCAGGTACACCGGCATCACAGGATACAGCATCTCACTGGCCATGTCTGTAAACAAACTGACCAGCGACAATATCCATACCGTACGGGTAATAACTTTCATACGTTGCCTAAGGATAAAGGTAATTATTAAGACCAACGCCCAAACAGCAAATCATAATATCAGTTCGAGGAGCAGACTTCCATCCCCGATGTCTCCGTCCCAGCCGGGTCTCCTATGCTGTGCCTTGTGTGCGGGGAGGGACCCGGCGGTATATCTTCCCCTGTCCACGCTCAGTCGCCCACCCCCACTGGTCGAAGCGTCTCGCCACTAGTGTTCGAAACCTTGTTGGTGTAATTTTGGCATGTGACAGTTAATG
>JACSRV010000133.1 GCA_014879545.1 Chitinophagaceae bacterium
AATATTTCAAAAAGGAGAGTTGCCTGAACTATGCCGGTAGAACGAGTATGAACTTACTTCCTTTTCCTATTTCGCTTTCCACCAGAATTTTGCCTCTATTTGCAACTGCAAATTGGTGACATATGATCAGCCCCAGCCCGATACCCCGTTCTCCATTGGTGCCTGCGGTGCTTTTCGATGGTGAAATCGAGAACAGATTCCTTATCTTTTCTTCATTCATCCCCACACCATTGTCAATTACAGAAAGGGTAGTCTTCTTACTGTCTGTTTCTCCTTCAATTCTGATCTCTCCGCCATATTCAGTAAACTTTACCGCGTTGGAGATCAGATTTCTGATGATAATATCAACGTTTCCGTAATCACCTTTTGCTGTAATCTCATCGGGGAGGGAAACAGACATAGTGATGCTTTTCTCATCTGCTGATGCCTTTAGCAGAGACATATTCTGTTTCACCAACTCTGTTAGATTCAGGTCGTGCGTTTGTATCGCCGACTTTCCGGCCATGTTTGCCATGGACCATTTAAGCAGATTGTCGAGCAGTGTGCTTACAGAACTCATTTGCTGCTGCAACAGTTTATTGATCTCACTGAACTGGTCGGGAGTGATAGCATTTTCATCCAGCAACGAAAGTGAACTCTGTATTGAGCCCAGAGGGCCGCGCAGATCGTGAGACAGGATTGAAAGCACCTTGTCTTTATAATTGTTCAGTTCAGCAAGTTCTTGTGCTTGCTTGGTGATAACTGATTTAGATTCCTGTATTCGCTTTTTGCCACGAAGTATCACTAGCACAGTGACGAGAAGTGAGAGCAGCCCTATAATAAGGGCAATGTTCAGAATTGCCTGCTTTTCCGAGCGGGCTCTTATCACCGATTCGTCGTTTAAAAGCAATTTGATTTTGTCCTCTTTTCTTTGAATGTCCAGCTCGTATTGTATGTTGGCGGCTTTTCGCGCAGATTCTTCTGTGATGATACTGTCGTTCCACTTGGTGAATTCAGCCATTGCACGATAGGCTTTTTCGTAGTCATTTACAGAGGCGTAAATGCCGGAAAGGTCTTTTAACGACATCGCATAGTGGTCGATCATTTCATTTGAAAGGAAGATGCCCATGGCTGTCTTCATCTCAGAAATTGCCTGATTGTATTTGCCTTCATGAGCATGCACACGGCCTATTCCGCGAAGTATCAACGCGTTAACAGCTGGGCTGTTGGTTTCAGGTGAGTTTGCCTGACATTTGTTATATAGTTCTCTGGCTTTTGCGAAGTTGGCTTTTTGTAGGTACGCCTCAGCAGTGTTGGCCATTATGCGGTTAACCTCTGAGGGAAGAGAATTGGTGTCAACAAGACTCAGTGCATTTTCAAGTACAGCTATTGCCCTGGCGGTATCTTTCACTGTCATGAACACTGTGCCTGCATTTTCATAGGTTGATATCTTCAGGTTTCTGGGAAGTTTATCAATTCTCGACAGGCATTTTTCAGTGTATTCCAGTGCTTTTGCCGGGTTGCTGAGACTCGCATAAACACGGCCTATATTGCCCATGCTGCCAATAACTGCGGCTTCGTTTCCGATCTTTTCTCTTATCTCAAGGGCTTTCAGGTAGTATTTTAGTGATTCCGAAAAGATACCGAGGGTGCTGTAGGTCACTCCCAGATTGTCGTATGCACCACTCAGCAGATCAAGGTCTGCGGAATTGCGCAGTACGATGGAAGTTTTTCTGTAATATTTAATCGCGTCGTTGAAGCGGGCAGTGTTATAATAGGCAGCACCAATGTAATAAAATGGGGTTGCCATTGACTCACTATCGCCCAGTTCTTGGTAGTACCTAACAGCCTGATTGGCCTTTGTAATGGCAGAATCAAAATTTCCAGAAAGCAACTCTGCCAATGTGAATGATACGGCACACCCCGCCTTGCCCTTGGTGAAATTCAGTTTGTTGGATAATTCAAGGCCCTTGCCGGCATACCATTTTACAGAATCGGGTCCGGCAAAGCGGTGGGCATTAGCCAGTGCGATGTAGAGTGATACTTTGCCAGTATCTTCCTTTTTGTAGGAAATCAATTTGGTGAGCAGGCTGTCCGTTTCACCTCCAAGCACCATGAATGGAGCAAAAATGGAACAAACCGCAACGACCAAAAGCCGAATCGGTTGTGAATTTTTCAGGATGTTGGAGCGGGTTTTAAGCACGCCGCAAAGATAACGAAAGTGATCTCTATCTACTAACCTGAGTACCTACTATTATTAGCGGGTATTTGAAAGTTTGTTTAACTGAATATGTTCAGGTTGTCGAATTAGTTTATTGGTGGTTGCCAATTGCCGGGATCTTTACGCCACATCGCCAACACCTCCTTGTCTTCGGGGCGAACGATGTGTTGTTCCTCGGCCACTTCCATCAATGCGGTATAGTTGCTGATAGTATACAATGGCAGTCCGGCTTTTTCGAATGCTTCATCAGCCACCGGGAAACCGTAGGTAAACAATCCGCACATGCCCAGCACCTCGGCACCTTGCGCACGAAGTACGTCAACCACTTGCAGGCTGCTTTTACCGGTAGATATAAGATCTTCAACCACCACAACTTTCTGGCCGGGTGTCAGCACACCTTCTACCTGATTGCCCATGCCGTGCTTCTTAGGTTCAGAGCGAACGTAAACAAAGGGCAGTTTCAGCAGATCGGCAGCCATCACTCCATGAGCAATTCCGGCTGTAGCAACACCTGCAATACAGTCGGCCTCCGGAAACTTATCCAATATCATATTTGCGAGCTCACTTTTTACAAAGTCGCGTACATAAGGATAGGATAAAACCTTGCGGTTATCGCAATAAACAGGCGAACGCCAACCCGATGCCCAGGTATAAGGAGTTTGCAGGTTGACCTGCAATGCTTTAATTTGCAGTAGTTTTTCAGCGAATTGTTTTGGAGTGCTCATATGCTGACCCAAACCTACGCCAAATCTGTAAGTTGCCAAAATAACGCTATGATTTTCTCCCGTAAGATATACTACAACGACAAGCCGCTGGTGCTGGTAACGGACCTTGAGGCGTACCTTGATGCAAACCCTGTTGCGGAAATGTATCAGTTCTTTTCGGGGGCAACTGTAAAGAGTTTTTCGCTGGCACTGCAACTGCTGGACAGGCCCGGCGCACCAGGTGCCATTATTGAAGATGCATCCGAATCGGCACTGGAAGAACAACTCTCTGCCATGTATACGCCCATTACTGCCGGTGGTGGATTGGTCTTCAACGAAGAGGGCGCGCTTTTGATGATCTACCGAAGGGGGAAATGGGATATACCGAAAGGGAAGCTTGATGAAGGGGAGGATATTGCCGAGTGCGCCTTGCGTGAGGTGCGGGAGGAGACTGGCCTTGTGACGCTGGTGTCTGAAGCGAAGCTGGGTGATAGTTTTCATATTTATAGTCAGGATGGGGTGGCGTACCTGAAGCATACCGTGTGGTACCGTATGAGGGGTACTGTCAATGATAAGTTGTTGCCGCAGAAGGAAGAAAATATCCTTGAAGCCAAATGGGTTCCGGAGAAGGAGATCGGCTACTATGCGTCACGTACCTACGAAGCTGTGCGCGATGTGCTGAAGGTGGCAGGGATGCGCTGGTAAGCCACACCTACATTAAGAATGGCTCCTTTTGTCAGTCCATCAGAAAGAAATGGTGAGTGAAGTGGTGAGGGTGACATCGTTACGTGACGGGTTTTTTCTGGTGACGAAAATGGCGTCGGGGGCTGACAGCATTTTCGATTCCACGCGCCATATAGCATATTTATTTATTCTGTAGTCAACATTCAGGGAGCCACCAACCGCTGCCAGTCCATCGGGATGGCCGATATTCACAATCACACTATCGCGATCTGAAAAGTACTCTGTGCGGGCTGCCGCAGCAAGTTTTTCGGTTAACTTGTATCTTGCTATAAGTACTGCTCCATACCAGGGGTGCCAGGTGTCGCTGTTCTTTTTGGACTGTTGTAAGCCATAGTCGGCACCTGCAAACACTGTGAGGCGGGACGAGGCTGTTATGGCTGTATACAGGTTATGAAAGTGCCGCCACCGGCGAACACTATCCGGAAAGTCGCTGCCAACGAATGTACTGTAGTTAACAGATAGCTTTCCTGACGGGGTAAAGGAGACCTGTGTGCCCGCATTGGTTGCATTGCTGCCCGGCACACGCTGCACGCGCTGCCAGCCGTTGAGTACTAAAGCCGCCAGATACCACTTGCCGGAATTTGATGTGGATGACAGGCGCACACCTGTTTCGTAATAGGGAGAATTCTCGGCAAGAATACTTCTGGTGAGTGTTGCATTTACGGTATTGAGTGCGCCTTCCAGGCCTATGTGAGAGGGTAGTACACCAGCATCGAGCCACACTGCCCGTTTGCGCAAGAGTTTGATACCGGTATTGGCCTCGTAGGTATTGCGGAATACTCCGGGTGCACTTGCGTAGTTGACATTCATGTATGTACCGGTGCCGAAGGCTATATTGGCACGGAGATTTGTTGTGGCAAATGCTGCTTTTATGTATGCCAGGTTGATATCGAGCTCGTTGTGGTGGTGGTGTGAATAAACGAATGCGGGGTAGTCGTTTCCAACTTCCCTGTTGAAGTCATAGGAGTAGTATGTTTCGGCAGCACCTGACCAAGTGAGTAGCGGGGTAGTGGTTGCGGTGTCTTGTGCTGCTACTATTAAACAGGAGCATAAAAACAATGCGAGGAATGTAATTAGTTTATTCATTCGGGGTTGAAAGTATATATATCTGACGAAAAAGAGAATGACTTTGGTTGGTCTAACTTTAGCCGCACGGGTGACCAGCTCCGCGAGAGCCGTGCCGCCGCTATTTTTTTTTATTTTTCTCATTTTGCCTGTTTTCATTGATTATCAATGGGCATGTGGGAAGTTTTGCTTCTCGCTGCTTCCCAAAACTGCGCACCCGCCTGCCGGCCGGCAGGAAAACTTCTCACTTCTGCGCACTTGCTTCCCAACCGCTTCCCACTTAATCTGGTTTAAAGAACGTGTTACATGCCGTTCTGCTTGATTTTCTTCAACATCTGTACAAGTTACAAAGGGTGTGTTAGCCTGGCAAAAGGAATATCTGTGGTAGTGCGTTTTCTGTAGTATGGTAGAAAGTTGTTGGTGTTTAAATGGTCATTAGGAAAATAAGATTGGGCAGTAAGGAACTCAATAGCGAGCATTCGCCGATCAGGAGGTTTGCCAACAATGTGACATTGTCGGGAGACGATGCCAAGCATATTTTCGATCACATAGGAACACTTCACTTAGCCGGGCGTTGCAAACGCCACACCGCCGCATACCCGTTACAAACGGGTACGAGTGGG
>JACSRV010000033.1 GCA_014879545.1 Chitinophagaceae bacterium
CTTGCAGCATTCATTACAGGGTGCGACAACTACGCAAAATATCCTATAGACGTAAAGCCGTCCATAAAACCCGATCGTTCATTGCTCGGTATCTGGAAACCGGTGGCTGATAAGAACCCTGCCAATTATGTCCTGATACAAGATTATGTCGATGTCTTCAACCCAACCGGAAAGAACATTCTCGGTAGTGATGAAGGGAAATATGGTGACTACAAAAGTTACAACTACTACATCACCCAGGTGACAGACGTGGAGGGTAAGACAGAATATGATGAGTGGACTGCTTACACATCGCGAATAGGAAATGCAACCTTCCTAAATCTCTCTGCAAGTGGTCTCCAGTCTTCCGGCGACGATCAGGATATTGAAAACAATGCACGCAGCACCGATGAATACTTCTTTATCAGAGTGCTCGGAGTAAATGATATGCGCAACGTCATCACTGCAGTCATGGTTGACGATACGACGCTCAAGAATTTGAAAAGTGCCGCTCAGGTCCGCAGCTATATTGCTGCTCATCTCAATGATCCTTCTTTTTATGGCGATACTACCCGCTTCTACAAGGTGAGTGGTTACCATGCTGCGCTGAAGCAGTCCATGATGATAGCGAACCCGGGCAAGTACAAGCGCGCTGAATGAGGATAGTCGTTCTTATTTCCCTTTATTGTTTTCTTACGATCACAGCAATCGCCCGTGATAGTAAGAACCGTGCTTACCAGACAAATGAGACCATCGCGCTGAAAGGTAAAGTACGCTCTTTACGGATGTTTAACGTCACCTCGATTCTTGTCGAACGGAATGGTAAGCGCATTCCGGTCAACGATACGTCTATCATTGAAGACCTGCAACTGTTTCCGGATGGCAGCACTGCTTCTTATAAGTTTGAAAGGCGCCACAGGAGCCACGTTATCGCGGGAAACATCCTCGAAGTGTTTGAAGACAGTTTCGACCGGTCATTTACAGAATATAAATACGATTCCTCTGGAACTTTGATATTCGAGTCCTATACCTCAGCCAACGGAGTAACCAGGGGAGAGGCTCAGTTCAATGCAGCAGGGCTTATTAGTCAATGGCGTCAATACGAAACGCCCGGCCCGGGGTTGACAAAGAGGATTGATTACCTGTATGGTAAAAACAAACAACTCAAAGAGAAAAAGGAGTATGCAGTTGCAGGTCGCGAGACGCTCTTGTCACATACCTGGATATACAACAAACAACGTCAGGCACGCATTGAGGTGTATGGCGAAGATGGCGTTGTGCTGAAGTGGATAGAATTAAGTACCGATACAGTTGGCAATGTAGCCGAAGAGGAGTCTCGTATAGAGGATAGGGAGCGTGGCAACAGTGTTCTACGCACACTTACTACGTTCGGTAAAGATGGAAAGGTGATCAGCATTGTGGAGTACGACTACGGCAGCAGGGACACCATGCGCACTGCCACTACATACAATAAAAGCGGAGACCCGCTCGAACAATTGAAATATAACGGAAGGGAAGAATTACTCTCTCGTCACGCACGCACTTATGATACCCGCGGCACCCTTACATCGGAGGAGTATTACGACCATGGTGTGCTCCAGTGGAGTAAAAAGGCCCGATGTGTATATGACACGAAAGGTCGCCTCACGGCCCGCACAATGGTCACAACCGATCATACCGGCGCCGATCCCAACGTCACGGTAAAGGAACAGTACTCGGGTTATGATGGTGCCGGCAATTACAGCAAAATTACCTCAACCCGCATCCGGCCCGATGGCAGATTTGTTACCCACCGTTTCCGCAACATAAGTTACTATAAATGATTGCGTTTCGTCCGCGTTTCGTTCCGTTTTAAATTGTGGATATCTTCTTGCCGCATTTCTGTGGCAGTGTGGCTATTTCTCCTACTTTTGGTGCATTAAATCATTGTATAAAAAGTAAGAAAATGGCAGACGATAAATTAAAAGTACTGAAGCTCGCACTCGACAAGATCGAGAAAGATTATGGCAAGGGATCCGTGATGATGCTTGGCGACAAGCAGAAGGATACAATGGAAGTGATCAGCACCGGTTCCATTGGTCTCGATGTCGCGCTTGGTGTGGGCGGTCTGCCTGCCGGTCGTATCATTGAGATATACGGCCCTGAATCTTCAGGTAAAACAACTATAGCTATTCATACCATTGCCCAGTCGCAAAAAAAAGGTGGTATCTGTGCCATCATCGATGCGGAACATGCCTTCGATGCCAGCTACGCACGCAAACTGGGTGTTGATGTAGATAATCTCATTATCTCTCAGCCCGATTACGGTGAGCAAGGCCTCGAGATCGCCGACCGCCTCATTTCGTCTGGTGCGGTCGACGTAGTAGTTATTGACTCGGTTGCTGCACTCGTGCCAAAGGGCGAACTTGAAGGAGAGATGGGCGAAAGCAAAATGGGTTTGCAGGCGCGCCTCATGAGCCAGGCATTACGTAAGCTCACGGCTACCATCTCACGCACAGGCTGTTGCTGCATTTTCATCAACCAGCTCCGCGAAAAGATCGGTGTTATGTTCGGCAACCCCGAAACAACTACCGGCGGTAATGCCCTCAAATTCTATGCATCTGTCCGTCTCGATATCCGCCGTATCAGCCAGATCAAAGACGGTGACCTCGCCAGTGGCAACCGCGTACGCGTTAAGGTGGTAAAAAATAAAGTGGCACCACCTTTCCGTCAGGTCGAGTTCGATATCATCTTCGGAGAGGGTATCAGCAAGGTAGGAGAGATCATAGATATGGGCGTTGAGCTGGGCATTCTTCAGAAAAGCGGTTCGTGGTTCGCCTATGGCGATAGCAAGATCGGCCAGGGTCGCGATGCGGTGAAACAATTCCTGAGCGATAATCCCGAAGTTTCCGACGAGATCGAAGGCAAGATCCGCACCGCAATGCAGGTGCCTGCTGAATAGTAATTTATTGATCTACCATAATAGAAAGCGGCGACCGTTCCTTGGAATGGGTCGCCGCTTTCCATTATTATCAACAGTATGCTACTCGTTCACTGTGCTGATAAGTTTTTTATAGAGTTCATTCACCTTCGTAGTTTTTCCGGCAGCGGTGAAAAGGTCTTTATCCTCCATCGCCTTCACTGCCTTCAGAAATTCAGTCTCCCCCCTCAGGAATTTCTTCAGCGTATAGTAATTTAACTTATAGATCTCTCCGCATCCGTCCACACTGAAGAATCCTTCCAACGGCGCATTGGCAGCCGGCGTTTTCTTGCCATCTGCTTTTGGCTTCACATACACGAATAGACCGGCCGTGTCTACAAGCATGTAGTCAAATCCGTTATCGTAACGCCTGGTTATTTTATTGTCAGCTACCGTCCAGCGGCGGGCATCTCCCTTGCATTTAGCAGTCACCGACTGGGCAAACGAAGCAGTAACGCCCGCACCTCCCCAAAACGATTGTGCGCTTGAAGAAGCTCCCATTGCCAGAAATGCCGAAACTAATAATATTGATCGCATGTGTTGGTTGTCAATTTTAAACTAAAAGTACACGTTTTCTCCAGATTTTTTCTCTTCAGGACCGGGTTCCGGCATCCACCCATTTTGATTTTGAATGCCGCTTTAAGATAATTTTAGGCATTTGTTGACATTTGAGCCCCTAAATTTGACGTTGGTTCGGTTATTTGTGGTCATAAAATCCCCTGGATGAGGACAAAACATTTACTACTACTTTTTATTGCATTGTCCGGCTTGGCAGCGTGCAGCACCAATAACAACAAGTTTGTGGTTATTGGCGATATCAGCGGCATGCCTGTTCAAACGGTTGTTTTGGAGCAGTTGGGGGCAAATGACATTGTGGCCGTGGTCGATTCGGTCCGTTCAAAAGAAGACGGCCACTTCGAACTTTCAGGTGCCGGGGCCGAACCCGGTTTATACAGATTACACTTTTCCGATAATAAGTTCGTGTTGCTGTCCCTCGATAAGGGGAATATCAAATTAAATGCCGACTGGAATTCGCTTGAAAATTATACTGTTTCAGGTTCTTCAGGCTCCGAACATCTCCGACTCTTTTTGCGTTTCTTCCGCGAGAAAGTGCGCGACTTCAATACCATGAATATTGTGCTCGATACACTTCGTGCTCGTGGCAACGATAGTCTCCTGGCTTTGGCTCAGAAAAACTATCAGGAAATGAACCAGGATTTCACCCGCCTCATAGAAAACTATGCCGATACTGCTCCTTATGAGCCGAACGCGGTTTTTGCTGCACGCATACTCAATCCGGCAAGTGAGGGCGTATTCCTTTCCGAGTTTTCTCAGAGCCTCAACAAGCGTTTCCCGGGCACTAAAATGACACGTGAATTTCAGGAATACTTCAGCAAAGTGAACCTCAGGTCAGGTAGCAATGCCCCTCACGCACAGTATGCCGAGACGGGTGCCGTAGCTCCCGAGGTAAATCTCCCGGGTCCCGATGGCAAACCGGTGGCACTGTCATCCTTGCGTGGCAAATATGTGTTGCTCGACTTCTGGGCATCCTGGTGCGGTCCTTGCCGTGGAGAGAATCCCAATGTTGTCGAAGCCTTCAAAAAGTATAAGGACAAAAACTTCACTGTTTACGGCGTTTCTCTCGACCACAACAAGGAAAAATGGGAAGAGGCCATTAAAGAAGACGGTCTCACCTGGACGCACGTCAGCGATCTCAAAGGTTGGTCATCAGAGGCAGCCGTCACTTACTCCATTCAGTCCATCCCCAGCAACGTGCTTATAGGCCCCGATGGCAAGATCATTGCCCGTAACCTGCGTGGTGAACAACTTCAGGAGATGCTGGAGAATATCATGGCGACTCAGGCCGCTGAGAAAGTAACACAGTAGGCTACTAATAGATAGTTAGTTCATAAGAGTCATTTACAGAAATATATACCCATAAAACAGTTGCTCCTGAGCAACCTGGTAGAGAAACTGACGATACCCCTGTGCAGGCGGGACCTACATTTGCGAATGTACAAGGGATCGGGGTGCATCCGGCAGTTCGAACATGACCAGCATCAAATCCCGCTCCGGCGCCTGGGCCGGAGGAAAAACCAGATCAAGGGGCGCCGCTCGGTATTATCCATGACACGGGAGTGCAAAATGAGCAATTTAGGTCGCTTATATCGTTAATGATCAATGTGCCGAATGCACCGATATTAAATAGCGACGAACCTAAGTTACAGAGAGTGGGAAATACCGCACCATCATGTCCCCGCAATATTATATCTAAGCTACAACTTGTTGAGTTCTTAATGTAAAGCGACTGAGCATTTGCCGTGTTGAAAATGGTAAACATTGTCGTGACAAGAGTGAGAACTATTGTTTTCATGTTATTTGGTTTTTT
>JACSRV010000094.1 GCA_014879545.1 Chitinophagaceae bacterium
GTCAATCCGGAATCCTATCATCTTTGAATCTCACGAATCGTAGCTTGCCTGCCGCAGGCCGGTTCAGACAAACCCCTACTGGTCTCGCTTCCGAAAAAACATATTCAAGCAAACCCGTGTTTGCGTCAATCCGGGATCCTACCATCTTTGAATCCTATGAATCTTAGCTTGCCTGCCGCAAGCAGGTTCAGACAAACCTCCTGTGTGGGGCGCCGATATTGAAACCCGCTCAGAGAGCGGGTTTTGCTTTATACCAAGAATGGAAGATCGAACAACGACACAAACAAGCATAATTTTGCATTATTATAGGTAGTTTTATTCACTATTAAACTGATAGTAATTGTCTCAATTTTATGGACGGAGCTGCTCTTCTCGCAATTCTTATTTTAATATTTGTCTTTATTGGGCTGCCAATTGGCATCGGACTTATGTTTTATTTCATTCCGAAAAAACTTGGACATCCTAAAATCGGAAAATTCCTTACGATAGCATATGCACTCGCTTTGTTGATTATCGCGTCTCGATATTATTTTGAAGAGCGAAAGCAAAACCGTAAAATTGAGAGTGCAATTCTACTTGCAGATCGGGAAGCTCCGCTCGGATGGGTGTATCTTAGAATTTTTAAAGACAGCAGTTTTGAGTTTGAAACTCGTGGATTGGAGCGGAGGGGCGATATATATGCCGGTAAAGCAAAAATTACAACTGATTCCATTTTCTTCTATTATAAAGATTCTATTCCAAAGGCTGGCAACAAAGCTGTTTATTCTGATAAGTATGTAGCATTCACAAACGGCACTTATCCGGAAAAGGTTGAAATAAGCTTAAGTAAGCTTACTACAAAGTAGGCAAATAAAGGGCTTGCTAATTTCTCCATTTATTCCCCTCCTGGTCGAGGTCTCGCTTCGTCCCCACATTTGGAAGCGTCTCACTTCCGAAAAAGCATATTCAAGCACATGCGCATCTGCGTCAATCCGGAATCCTATCATCTTTGAATCTTACGAATCTTAGCTTGATTGGCGCAGGCGAGTTCCGACAAACCTCCACATCTCACCAATTCCGTAACTTCATATCATGAAACACCTCACCATCATAGCGGCTTTATTGTGCTCATTGTCTGTGCGTGCGCAGAAAGTATTTTCGGTGCAGTATGCCTCTCAGGCCGATGTAAAGGTCTTTGTGGTCGACTACGCTTCTCAGGCCGATCTGAAAGTATATAAAGTGAAATACGCCTCACAGGCAGGTAGCAACGATGGGCGGTGGTTCTTTACAGAATACGCATCGCAGGCACAGAAAAAAGTGTTCTTTACCGACTATGCCTCTCAGGCCGATCTGAAGATATTTTTTGTGGAGTACGAAAGCCAGACCGGCTGGACCGACAACTCCCGCAAGCATCTTTTGTACTAAAAATTCCAAAGAGAAAATCCCAAAGTCCAGAAAACAAATTCCATCCCTAAGTCCCAATCCCCTTATCGCCTCAGTGTCCCCGTCATAATGCGGTGCAGCATTTCAGCCGCACGTTTGGCGCGTGTTTCGGGCGTTTTGGCACTGGCTATCCAATATACCACATTGCGCCGCACACTGGGTATGTGGGCGTCAAAAAGTTGTTGCGCTTCAGGTTCCATTTCAAAACAGGCGGCCAGTTCTTCGGGTAGTTCCAGTTCTTCGGGTTTGTCATTTTCTGTAAGGACCACCGCCACAGCGCTGCCCGCACGCAGGCCAATTGTGCGGCGCATTTCGGTATTCAGCAAAATGTAGTGGCTGCCATCGCCCATCGGTATCAGCGCCCGGTCTATGGCGTGTCCGTTTATGGAACCCGTCACCCGCACCGACGACCGTGTACCAAATTCCTCTTCTACCGAATGAGGGAACCGCACAAACCAAGACCTGAGACCACGCTCCTGCAGCTCCACAACACCATCAAAACGATAGGTCTTTTTCTTTTTCATAGCTACCGCTAAAGTACCGATATCCGGTCATAAGTATGGGTGGTGCCATATACAGCCACCTATCATCGTGATCTTCACAACCTGTCATCTGAGCTTCAGGACATGTCATCCTGAGCCCCGTCGAAGGACCCGTCGAAGAGCGACAGAAGTGTACTCCTCTTTTTCGCTATATTTGTATATATCGCACATGAAACGTTTATTACTCATCATATCGTTGTTGAGCCTGTCCCTGTCGGCCGGTTCACAGATAATTACTACGGTTGCCGGAACAGGTAATTTTGGATACAACGGAGACGGCATTCCTGCTACTTCTGCTAACATGTCAGGACCTACGGCTGTAGTGGCCGATAGTCATGGCAACTTTTATATTAGTAGCAATCTTGACTGTAGGATCAGGAAAGTATCTGTTGATGGCATTATAAGTACAGTAGCCGGAACCGGTGTACCCGGGTTCTCGGGAGATGGAGGTCCGGCGACTTTGGCAGCAATCAATCAACCCACAGGCTTAAGTATCGATAAACAAGGCAATCTCTTCATTTGCGACTCGTATAACAACAGAATTCGCAAAATCGACACTAATGGAATAATAGCAACAGTTGTTGGTGATGGAGATCCGGCATTTGGGGGAGACGGAGGTCCGGCATCCGCAGCAAAACTTTGGGGACCATCTTCTGTTTTTGTTGATAACATTGGGAAAATATACATCGCTGATTTTGGCAACAACCGACTTAGATGTGTTGATGAAGGTGGAATTATCTCAACCATTGCAGGTACCGGTTCTTCGGGATATAATGGCGATAATATCCCGGCGATAAGTGCTATGCTAGGAATGCCACGTGGCCTTGGCAAAGACCAAGATGGAAATATCTATTTCGGAGACGTGTTCAACAAACGCATCAGAAAAATCGATCGATATGGCAATATCACAACGGTAGCAGGAACAGGAATTTCAGGCCACGAGGGCGACAACGGCCCCGCCACTAACGCCAAAATAATGGCCCCAAAGGGAATCGTTTTTGACAAATATGGTAACATGTATTTTATTGACGGAGGTACAGACCGTGTAAAAAAGGTCTCCACCGCGGGGATGATCACCAATGTAGCCGGTTCTGATGGCATAGGATTTGGCGGTGACGGTGGTCCGGCTACCGCTGCATCACTCGTTCAGCCAGCTTCAATCTCTCTTAAACCTAACGGCGACTTGCTGATTGCAGATTTTGGCAATAAAAGAGTGCGCATGGTGACCAATGTGGTGGGGGTGTATGACACAGAGCGAAGCAGACAAGAGCGAATACTTATATTCCCCAATCCCTCAAACGGCACTTGCAAGGTTTTTCTTCAATACCCGGCGGGAGGTGAGACGCAAATAACGGTCACCAACATTTATGGGGCTGAAGTTTTGCGGCAAACAATACCTGTCAATAAAGAGGTCATAGTTTCAACTCCGTGGCCCGCCGGTGTGTATGTAGTGAGTGCCTACATAGACGGGCGCCGCATAACAACCACGCTGTCAGTGAAGTAATGGAGACTTCAAGGCGCCATTGAAGCAATCAGCAAAATAAGATCGATGCAGTGCACCCGTCGGTCATTTCGCGAAATCTGTCGGCTGCTTCACTGTCGCCTTGCCGGTCATCTTTTTTCTATGATACCACCAAAAACGCACTATCATAAAACTTTCTTCTTGCCCGATTTCAAGAGTGGTTGTAACTTGAATGAAAGTTGAATAAAATCATCCGGAATACAATACATGAAAATTAGTTACACTGTGTTGTGGGAAGCAAGTGGGAAGCAAGTGAGAAGTTTTTGGGAAGCAAGTGGGAAGTAAGTGAGAAGTTTTTGGGAAGCAAAGTGCGCACGTGCTGCTCACATTTTTATTGAAAATCAATTAGTTAGGTTAAAATCGGGAAAAAGAAAAAAATTGCGCACGTGAGCAGTGAAGAAATGAAGGTACGTAACGAATGTACCCACGAAACATCCGGAGAACATCCGTTTACTTCGTCTGCCCGGCATCCTGTCTGCCCGCAAAAGGTTACCTATATGTCTCTGCCCGAACGCTATAAATATTGTACTTTTACTGCTCAATTTCATAAAAGTGAAAGCGATCATTCCTGTTGCAGGTGCCGGCACCAAGCTGCGCCCCCTCACATATACGCAGCCTAAAGCCCTCATTCCCATAGCCGGTAAGACTATTCTCGGTGTTATCATAGACCAGCTTATAGAGGCCGGCGTCAATGAATATGTGTTTGTGATAGGCTACCTGGGCGAGAAGATCCAACGCTACATAGATAAGACCTACCCCAACCTCAAGTGCACCTTCGTTAACCAGAACGACCGTCGCGGCACGGCCCACGCCATAGGCCTCACACAGGCCGCGGTAGAAAACGATGAGGTGATGATAGTGCTGGGTGATACCGTATGCGATTACAATGTGAAGGAGATCATCACCAGCCCGGTATCGCAGATAGGTGTGAAGAAAGTGGACGACCCCCGCAAGTTCGGCGTGGCCGAGCTGAACGATAACGACATGGTGGTGCGCATGGTAGAGAAGCCGCTCATACCCAAGTCGAACATGGCCATGGTGGGCATCTACTACATCAAAGAAACAACTGCCCTCTTCGACGCGCTGAACCTGATACTGGCCGGCCCCGCCGACGAGAACGGCGAATACCACCTTACCAACGCCTTGCAGATAATGGTGCAGAATGGCATCAGTCTGCATGCCTTCCGCGTCAACAACTGGTTCGACTGCGGCAAGAAGGAGACCCTGCTCTCCACCAATGCCATTCTGCTGAAGCAGATGGATGACAGCACACCGTCGCCGCGTCCCTGCCATTACGACACCACGGTGATCATTCCCCCGGTGAACATAGCCGAGGGTTGTGTGATAAACCACAGCATCATAGGCCCCAACGTGTCTATTGGTGAGCATACCAAGATAGAGTCCTCTATCGTCAGCGACTCCATCATAGGGTCCTATGCCGAGCTGCAGCAGGTAGTGCTCAACTCATCCATCATAGGCAACGACGCTTATGTGCGCGGTCTCAGCCAAAGCCTCAACATCGGCGACAATACCGAGATAGATCTGGGGTAGACAGCAGAAGGGGTTAGGCAAGTTCCAGAATAAGATTGCCATCGATCTTCAGTTTGGAATGAAGCTTCTTGGCAAAGTCGAGTGTGATAGGTCGTTTCTTGTTCAGGATCTCACTGAGCGTAGAATTACCAACCTCAAGGTAGGCTGCAAGCCGCTGACGGGTAAGATTGTTTTCCTTCATGTATGCTGTGAGAATGGTGGACAGGTCATGGGTCACAGGCATCGAGAAATGCAATTGTTCGTATACTGAAACACTGTCTGACAATTGTTTCAACCTGGCTTCTTCAGATTCGGTCAACTGATCAAATCCTTTAGCCAGATATGTTTCGATCTCAGCCATTGCCGTATGGTAGTCGTGTGCGGCAGATGTTGTGACTTTTTTGCGTCTCATTGAATGTCGCAATTTAGTTTTTTTCTTCGCTGTTCTTCTCTTCTGTTTCTTCAGGCTCTTTACCGCCTATGTTGAACAGTCGGTAGGCAAGTTCGCGGCCCGCTTCTTCGGGTTGTTTCCAGGCAAAGGACTGCCGCTCCACTACTTGTTTGCCCTCGCGGTCAATGACGTAGTAGCTGATGTTCTTCTTCTTGCCGCTGCCGGAGAAGATGACGTAGGCCTCGGGTGCGGGAATGTCCTTTCCGTTCACCCAGTTGATGTTGCAGGCACGCAGACGCGCCTCAACAGCTTTGTCAACCGTGCCGCTCACATGCAGTATCATATTGGGGGTGAGGCCGGTATAGGGCACCAGTTGCGGGTATAGGATACACAGCTGGTACATGCGGTCGTAGTAGGTAGCGGTCTGTTTCAGCTCACGGGCACATTCGGCCTGCGCCTGATACACGCGTGCGGTGAAGAGCTTCTCATACTCGGCATCGGTATCGGGATCTTTGAGCAGCTGATCTAGTATGGGGCGTGCTTCGTCATAGCGGCCCTGCACCATCATCAGCCTTGCCTTGAAGAACACGAAGTACTTGTGTATGTAGCGGCGCTGGTCGGTATCGGCCTCGCGGCTGAAACGCTTGAGGAAGAAGCGGGTACTGAAGTCCTTCACCAGGTACCACACCTCGTCCCACGACACCACGTTCTCGGTTGAGAACAGTTTGTAGATGACCCTTTCGCGTTCGGGGTTCTGCGAGAACTGGTTGATGATGAGGAACTGCTGCAGGTACTTGTCGGCCAGCTTGCACACAATGCGCCAAAGCACTCGCGGGTTATACCACCAGTTGCGGTGTTCAAAGCGTTCAGCCTGCCAAGCCTGCTCCTTGTTCACAAGGCGTATCAGCTGCAGACTGAAGTCGTAATGGCTCTGCCCCAGCGTAGTGCCTATATGGGTCTCCTTGAAGTCGGCGGCGCGGTCGGCATACTTGCCGGCCTGCTCCAGCTGTCCGTCATAGGTGAGGGAGCGAGCCAGCGCTATGTTGTACCAGCCATAGCCCGGTGTGGAGCCGGCTGCCTTTATCATGTTGCGGGCCAGTGCCGCGGCATTCTTCGGGTTGGCCTTGTATATGTCCAGTATGGTGGTGAAGTAGGCCCACTCCTGCAGGCGTTTGTCGCCACCGTCCTGCTCTGCCGCTATCTTGTACTCGGCCTCGGCAGTGCGAAAGTCGCCGCAGATGCTTTTGAAGTTGGCGTAGTTGTTGTGCGGCAGGCGGCCGCTTTTGCGCATCAGCTCGAAGTAATGCGCTGCCGAGTCTATGCGGAAGTTGTAGGCATGCAGGATGTTCTTGTAGTGATACACGCCGTTCTTCTCCTGGTCCACATAGCCCGGCGGAAACAGGTTGGCGTTGATGGCCTTGTTGCGTTCTATAGCGCGCATGCCGCTGTCCAGATAACGGTTGGCAAGGGCTTCGTTCTCGTCAATGCTATTCTTCAGGAACGGATACTTGTCGTGGGTGTAGAAGCGGTTGCGGTGCACGGTCCACGCCAGCATATTGTAGGGGTCCAGATAGAACTCCCGCTGGAAGTTGTATCGGATGGCCCGTCGCAGCACGGGTATGATCTTCTCTGGCTGGTCGGTATTGCTGTAGGCATGTACCAGATTGCCGGCAATGATGGTATAGTCGATCTGGAAGTTGTAAGCCGGTAGCAGCACCATGATGTCGCCGGAACGGGTAGAGAGCTGTCGTTTATAGTCGCGCTCCAGCAACGCAAGTGCGCGTTCCAGCGAAGCGGCTGCATTCTTGAAGCCGGTATAATCGGCAGCATGGGTGTACTTGTATATGCCTTCGAACATCCAGCCTACGTAGTAGGTGCTGTCTGTTCTTTTGAACTCGCGAGAGCGCGGCAGGGCATCGTCGCTGTACATGTTCTCTATGGCGCGCTTCGCATCAATGTTGGCGCGTGCCACCTCCTTGCCCGCGGGGTGTCTGGGCATCAGCTCCGGAGGCAGTTGTTGCCGGCCGGCACCCTGCCCCATAGCCACTGCAGTGTGCAGCAATAGCAGCAGCACTGCAGCCAAACGGGCCTGCAGGCGCTTTATTGACGGCAACAGAGAGCAGTGTATGGTCATTGTACGAGTGGCGGTTGCGAACGGTGATGTCAGAACAGCTTCAGTTTGGCGAGGCGCTCGGTCTCCTTCAGCAGGATGCCCTCCAGCGCTTTCTGGCGGCCTTCTTTGTTGCGGTACACGAGGCGGTGGTCCAGCACATTGCGGCAGGTATCGCGCACATCGTCTTCTGTTACAAAGGTGCGACCCTTCACAAGTGCATAGGCACGCAGGCATTTGAGGAAGGCGATACCACTTCGGGTAGAGGCACCCAGCGAAATGTCGGGGTGGTTGCGGGTAGCCCTGACGATGTTCGTAACTGCCTTCACGATCTCGTCGTGCACGAATACGTTGCCTGCCTGTGCCTGCAGGTTCAGTATATCCTGCATGGATAGTACCTGTTGCAGTGTCACGAGGTTGCGGGCAATATCGAGGTATTCGCGGTATATGTTGATCTCGGTGGCTTCGTCCACATAGCCGAAGGAGATCTTCATGAAGAAACGGTCGAGCTGGGCAGCGGGCAGCGGATAAGTGCCTTCCATCTCAATGGGGTTCTGGGTAGCGATGGTGAAGAACATCTGTTCCAGCTTCATGGTGGCATCGCCCACGGTCACCTGGTGTTCGGCCATGGCTTCCAGCAGGGCGCTCTGTACCTTAGGCGAAGCACGATTGATCTCATCGGCCAGCAGCACATTGCAGAACAGTGGCCCCTTCTTGAACACGAAGTCGCGGCTGCGGTCGTCGAAGATGTGCGATCCTATGAGGTCCATCGGCAGCAGGTCCGGAGTGAACTGAATGCGCTTGAAGAGTACATGATCTTCTCCCGCCCCGCCGCTGATGCACTGCGCCAGTGTGCGGGCCATCACGGTCTTGCCGGTGCCGGGATTATCTTCCATGAGGATGTGGCCACCGGCCAGCAGGCAGGTAAGCACCATCTCTATCTGAGGGCGTTTGCCACGCACCACGGTCTCCATCTGCGACACCAGCAGCTCCAGCGAGCGGGTAGCATCGGGTTGGGTAGATTCGGGTTGCTGAGCGCCTGTTAGTTCATCTGTCATGCGGATGATTGTTTCTACAAGTTTACACCATAAAGCGGTAGTAAAAGAAAACGACGCTTTTAATTTTTTGTGAAAACAGCACTGCCGGCAGAAACCGGGCGTAGGGGCGTAAAAAAGGCCGCCCCGGAAAGAGGCGGCCTGTATGTGTGTTACTTCCGATTAGTGGTGGTGGTGACCATGGTCGTGGTCGTGATGGTGGTGCATAGAGTGAGCATCGGCCAGTTTGAAGAACTCTTCTTCGCCGATCTCTTTCACCTCTGTTTTGAACTGTGTCTCGAGGAATGCGAACAACCTTCCGAACAGCAGACGGCGATAAGTCTCGTCCATTGTCTTTTCGTCTTTCGCTATCTTAGACATGTAGCTGTCCATCCAAGGCGTTTCACCTTCGTCTTCTGCGCTCATGCCGAAGTAAGCCAGCACGCGGGTCTTGATGTCGGTGAGTACCTCTTCGCGGGTAACGAAGATGTTGTTCTCTCCCATAAGCTTGTCGGAGATGAGCTGCCAGCGGAGCTGGTGATCGAAGCTGCCGAATTCGTTCTCTACTTCTTCAGCAGACTTTGGCTTGTCGCCGCCTTCGCGCAACCAACGCTTCAGGAAGGTAACAGGAAGTTCGATCTTCACGTTGTGTACCAGCAGTTCGAACATTTCGTTCTGCAGGCGCTCGCCGGTGATGCGTGCGAACTCGTTGTTGAGTTCTTCGCGCACTTTATTACGGAATTCCTCTTCGGTAGTGATGCCACCGTTCGGGAATACTTTTTCATACAGTTCAGTACCATACTCGGCAGGAATGAGGTGACCTACCTTGGTGATGGTGAGCTTGTAGTGCTGGCTTGCAGCCTCAGGACCTGCTTTCAGCGGGTCTTTCAGGAAGCCGTTCAGTTCGTCGGCAGTGCAAACGTCGGCAGGAGTGAAGACGAGGGTATCTTCAGGCTTTTTGCCCATAACCATGTCTTTCAGCTTTGCCGGCATTTTTTCCAGAACCTCGGTGTCTTCTAATTTGGCTGCGCCCTCTGCTACGTTTCCTGCAGCGTCGCAAACTTCGTAGGTAGAATAGATGATGTTCTCTTTGTCGGTAACCTCGGTCTGAGGATCAACTTTACCTGAACGCCGCTTGATGCGCTCCATCTCGTCGTCCATCATTTTGTCGGTAACATTGATCTTGTAGCGGGTGAGGTTGGCGCCATTGATCACAGTAGCTATGTCGAACTCAGGCTTCAAACCTACTTCAAAAGCGAAGTCAACGTCTGAAGGAGCGTTCATGTTGAGCGCGAAGTCGGCAGGTGCCGGCATGATCATAGGCTGAGCGAAGATGGCCATCTGCTCTTTCTTCATGTAGTCTTCCAGTTCTTTGCCTGCAACGCGGATCACCTCTTCGTTGAAAACAGACTGGCCATACATTTTGCGCAGCATTCCGGCTGGCACCATGCCCTTACGGAAGCCGGGAACATTGGCGGTCTTAGCGTATTGTTTCAAGGTCTTTTCAAAGGAAGGCAAATAGTCTTCTTTCGTCAGTTTAACAGTTATTTTGTCGTGCAACGTACCTAAGCTTTCGCGCGTCACGGTAGCCATAAACAGTGTATTTTTTAGAGTTAAATTTTCGCTACAAATGTCTGACAGACAGCCTGTAGCCGTTAAAAAGTGCGCAAAGATACGAATTTCCCTGATGGAAAGGGCGATAAATGAGGTTTGATTATCATGTGATGCAAAAAATAAATGTCAATGTCCAGCCGATTGAACGAAGTAAGTTGTTATAATTGCAGCCTGACGCAGATTATCGCAACAAATTGATAGAAATTATATGCAATTGTCGTTTCGTGAGCTTCCGGTGTGGTGGTATGGTCTGGCGCTATTAGCGATCGTGCTGGCGGTATATGGCAACACGCTGCTGAATGGCTATGCCATGGACGATGCTACGGTGATACACCAAAATGTAATAGTGAAGAAGGGGCTGGCAGGTATACCGGAGATACTTACCACACCCAGGCTAAGCGGATACATGAAACAGAGCGCCGACTCTTACCGCCCTGTGTCATTGATGCTGTTCGCTGCGGAGTATCAGTTCTTCGGGGCCGATCCGATGGTAGGGCACCTTACAGCGGTATTGTTGTTTGCTGCATGTGTTTTGGTGCTCTTCTCGTTTTTGCGGCGGTTGCCCGGATCGGGCGGTACGATGGTGCCATTTCTGGCAGCTGCAGTGTTTGCTGTGCACCCCGTGCATACTGAGGTAGTGGCCAACATAAAGAGCTGCGATGAGTTGCTGGCGTTCCTGCTTGGCTTTGGCGCGCTGCACTTATATGCCAATTATACGCGCGACGGGCGCACCGGTCAGTTGGTTGCCGGGCTGGTGTTGTTCCTTGTCGCCTGCTTTTCAAAAGAGTCGGTTGTGACATTCGTAGCCATAGTGCCGCTGATCTTTTTTGTGTATCTGAATAACGACAGGCGTCGTGCATGGGTGCTGACGTCTGGTACTGTGACAATGGTGGTGCTCTTCGTTCTTGTGAGCAGAGTGGTGCTTGCAAGCCACGGAGCAGCGATGCAGGGTGCTGAGGATTTTACTACGAATGCGCTGATAGGCGCCCCGCTTATGACCACCAGAATACCCACTGCAATTGCAGTGCTGGGACGCTATCTGTTGCTGCTGGTATATCCTGCGCCGCTTTTGTGCAATTATTCATTTGCATCGGTGCCATTTTATTCGTGGGGAAGTGCGGCCGTGTTGGTGTCTGTGCTGGTATATGGTGCGATGAAGGTGTTTGCGATTGCCCGGATGAGGAGGAAGATGAATGATATGTGGGCATTTGCCGTGTGGTTCTACCTGCTTTCCATCGGGCTGTTCTCCAACATCTTCTTCCTTGTGACCTCCCAGATGGCAGAGCGCTTCCTGTTTTTGCCATCGGTGGGTTTTTGTTTGGCAGTAGGGCTGGCCATTTGGTATGGTACCCGGCAACGTGCGCGTATTGCGGCAGTAGTGTCGTTGCCCCTGCTGGTAGTATTTGGCGGCATGACGGTGGCCAGAAACGCGGAATGGAAGGACGACGCCACTCTGTTTGCCGCTGATGTGCAGAAGGCTCCCAACGACTGTAAACTCAATTACTATAAGGCACTGTCCATAGGCGCACCTGCCGATGCCAATGATGTAAAACGCAGACAGGTGATAGACGAGAAGATGATGTACCTGCAGAAGGCGTTGGACATCTATCCGGAATTTATGGAGGCGCACACTGAGATTGCTAAGGTGTTTGAGGCGAAGGGTCAGTATGATTCTGCACTTGTGCATAATATGCAGGTGCTGCGCAATAACCGCAGCAATTCTATAGCGGCATACCATGCAGCCAATGAGTATTACGCACTGAAGCAGCACGAGCAGGCGATCCTATGGTACAAGGCAACAATAGAATTAGTGCCCGATTATGAGGCGGCCTACCTGAACATAGCGCGCTGTTATGCTGACATCGGCATAGCGGATTCATCTGTTGTGTACTACAGGGGACTTCTGGCGCTGGGCGGTGGTGCGCCTGATGTGCACCGGAGTATGGCACTGTGCTACCTGCAGACAGGTAGGTATGACTCGGCAGCGATCTACATGTTACAAGTGACACGCAGTGCTGCCGCAACACCCGATGATCAGAACAATCTTGGCGCGATATACATGTCGGCGGGAAAGAATGAAGAGGCCCTGATATGTTTCAGAAGGTCGCTGCAGATGAGCCCCGGCAACAAGGCAGCTTTTGCCAACATGGCTGCCGCTTTTGAGAAAATGGGTACTCAGGACAGCGTGACATTTTACAGATCGAAGGCGCAATAGCATTGCCGTGCCGGCCTTTAGTACCTTTGCGTTCGTATGTCGCAGTTTACAACAGGGGATGCCGGGGATGTGTTTTCGTCTGATGCCGCGTTTGACGCACTGTATCCCGTCTATATCGGTGCACTTTCGGCCATACACTGGACGCCACTGGAAGTTGCGGCAAAGGCCGCTGTTTTTCTGGCACCGGACGATAACGCGAGGGTGCTGGATATAGGGTCGGGTGTAGGGAAGTTCTGCATTGCGGGTGCGCATTTTGCTCCCGGTCATTTTACAGGCATAGAGCAGCGCACCAATTTTGTGAAGGCAGGAAACAAAGTGGCCCGGCAATTGGGTGCGCAGCGGGTGACACTGCTGCACGGCAATTTCATGGATCTGGACCTTGGCGCATACACAGGGATCTATTTCTACAATTCGTTTCATGAGAACATTGTTCATGACGATGCGCTGGATGAAAAGATAGAGCTGTCATCGGAGCTTTATGAACGATATACCGGTCATTTGCTACATGAACTGAAGCAAATGCCGGTGGGTACCCGACTTGCCACTTACTGGCTGTCTATAACGGAGATACCTGCCTGCTACAAGGAACAGGGCAGCTACTTTGGTGATCTCTTGAAATTGTGGATAAAGGAGTATTAGTCCGGGGTGGCTTTAGCCCCATAATTCCTGAATACTGACTAACTTCATGTACAGAATGGATAAGCAACAAAAACAGAAGGAAGACCTGTTCCTGGAACGCTATGAAAAGCTGAATGAGCGGCAGCAGGAAGCCGTGAATACAATATACGGACCGGTGATGGTTATAGCTGGACCCGGTACGGGAAAGACCGAAGTACTGGCCATGCGTATTGCGAACCTGCTGCGCAGTGAGGCGCAGGTGCAGCCGCAGGAGATATTGTGCCTGACCTATACCGACGAGGCCACCAATTCTATGCGCAAGCGACTGTTGCAGATAACAGGGCAGGCGGCACACCGGGTGAACATTTTTACGTTTCACGGGTTCTGTAATATGGTGATACAGAACAACAGCGATTACTTCAGCAAGCGCGAGATGCAGCCAATTGACGACCTGGAGCGTGCAGAGCTGATGTATGACATTATGGATAAGTTGCCGAAAGGGCATCCGTTGCGCAAGCTGAGTGGTGATATTTATTCGGACATAGGCAGGCTGAAGCGGTTGTTTGATATGATGAAGCAGGAGCACTATTCCTCTGCTGACATCTCTGCTGCTATTGATGAGTTCATAGCATCGTTGCCTGAGCGGGATGATTATGTCTATAAAAGGGCCTATAAGGAGTTCAAGAAAGGAGATCTGAAGCAGGATGCGATAGATGAGATGGCGAAGCGTATGGAGGTGACGCGGGCTGCGGCAGGGTTGTACGACATATATGAAGAGCGGATGCGTGCTGCTGCCCGGTACGACTTTAACGACATGATATTGTGGGTGCTTGATGCTTTTGAAAAACACCCGGTATTGTTGCAGAGTTACCAGGAGCGCTATCAGTTCATACTGGTAGATGAATTTCAGGATACGAACGGTTCTCAGAACGAGGTGCTGAATGCGCTGACCTCATACTGGGAAGAGCCGAACGTGTTTGTGGTGGGCGATGACGACCAGAGCATATTCGAGTTTCAGGGTGCGCGCATCAAGAACATCACCGATTTTTATCATCGTCACCGCGAGGGTATCAAGGTAATAGTGTTGCCGCATAACTATCGTTCATCTCAGGCGGTGATAGACAGAGCGATGTCTACCATCAATAACAACAAGCTGCGGCTAATCAATCAGCTGAACGAGCTGAAACTGGATAAGAATATAGTTGCAGCGAATGAGCGTTTCAGGGATGGCATGGATACTGTGGACCCGGAGGTGCGGGTGTATCAGAACACGCTGCATGAAGAAGCAGATGTGGTGCTGCGCATAGAAAAGCTGAGGAAGGAAGGTGTGCCGCTGAATGAGATAGCAGTGCTGTACTCCCAGCATAAGCAGGCCGATGGGATCATAGGCATACTGGAGCGCAAGGGAATACCCTATAATGTGAAGAAGGCGGTGAACATACTGGATGAGCCGATGATCATTCAGTTGCTGAATGTATTGCGTTATCTGGATGCAGAGCGTAAGCGCACGTATGATGGCGAAGAGCTGTTATTTGAGTTGATGCATGCGCCATACTTCGGGATAGCGGCTAATGATATAGCCAAGCTGGCGTTGCATATGCAGCAAAGCAGGAAGGAGACAGGCATTCTGAAATGGAGGATGGTATTGTCGAATCCGTTGCTGATAGAGTCGCTGGATCTTAAGACGGCACCGGCCATGCACCGGCTGGGGCGTTGTTTGGACGAATGGGAACGACAACAGCTGGCACTTCCTTTGCCATTGCTGATAGAGAAGATAGTGCATGAAGGTGGTGTAGTGGCTCATTTGATAAAAACCGCTGACCATGTGTGGATGTTGCAGGTATTGTACACCTTCTTTGAGCATGTGAAAGATAGCCACGCACGCACGCCGCGCATGAAGCCAATGGAGTATGTGCTAATGACAGAGCGCATGTATAAGGAAGGCATATCGCTGAGCCTGCAGCGGGTGATACACAACGATCAGGGGGTTTACTTCTATACTGCACACTCTTCTAAGGGAAATGAATTCGAGCATGTGTTCCTGATAGGGTGCAACGACGGTTTCTGGGAGAAAAAGAGTGGCGGAGGGTCGGACTTTAAGTTGCCCGACACACTTACGGAGACAGAAGACGACAAGGATAAGACATACAAGGAAGAAGTATCCCGCAGACTGTTTTATGTGGCGTTGACGAGGGCGCGCAAACACTTGTATTTGTCGTATGCCCTGAATGATAAGGCTGGAAAGGGAATTAAGGCCTCAATGTTTGTGGATGAGATATGCGCTGAAGAAGCGAAGATACAAGTGAGGATGACTGTGCCGGAACTGGAAGCGCACCTACGGTTGTCGTTGGAGCCGGTGCAGGAGGTGAGGATACAGACCGCGAATGCGGTGGCGATAGACAGGATGCTGCAGCAACTGAACATGAGTGCTACGCAGCTGACCAAGTTCCTGAGATGCCCGCTAACGTTCTATTACGAGTCGATATTGAAGGTGCCGATGCAGAAGCGTGATGCGCTTGCCTACGGAGGCGCTGTGCACTATGCGCTGGAGCGCATGTATATGGACATGAAGGCCACCGGAACGCCGCCCGCTAAAGAAGCTGTGCTGGCTGCATTTAAGTCGGAAATGTACCGGCAGTCATCAAGTTTCACGGGTGTTCAGTTTGAGCGCCGGATGGAACAGGGAGAGGAGGAGTTATCGGGCTTTTATGACCATAAGTTGGGTAGTATGACTGGTAATGTGGAAGTGGAACTGAAGGTGCCCAGGTATTACCTGGACGGTGTGCCCGTGACAGGAAAGATAGACCTTATAGAAATAGGTGCCGATGGATGCGATGTGGTAGACTACAAGACGGGAAACCCTGACAAGTCGATAGCGGCAAATATTTCGCAGCCTAACGAGAAGGATCCGTTGGGAGGTGATTACTGGCGGCAGATGGTGTTTTACAAGTTATTGCTGGAGCGCTGGGAAGATCGTAACTGGCATGTGAAGACCGGCAGGTTTGAATATGTGCAGAAGACCAAGGAAGGAACGTACAAGACACCTGTGGTGCCCATCTTTGCGGCAGATGAGCAGACCGTGTTGTCGCAATTAAAAGACGCGTACAGCCGGATCATGAATCATGAGTACAACAAGGGGTGTGGTGACGAAAAATGTCATTGGTGCAACTTTGCAAAACGCTACGAGTTAATAACACCAATGGATGAGGTGGATATGGATGAAGAGTAAGGTCATACCAATTGTACGTCCTTATATACATCTGCCATTGAGATAGCAGCGGGAACCGCGCGGAATTGAAGTGTGTCGGATTCATTGCGGATCTCGGTGAGTTCCCACTTGCCGTTTGTGTTGATGTGAAACGCCTCGATGTGCATTGATTCAGAGTCTATCAGCACATATTCGCGCAGCGAAGGTATCTCGCGATACAGCATGAATTTTTCTCCGCGGTCGTAGTTTTTTGTAGAGCCTGAAAGGACCTCTATTATTACGGTCGGGTTGATAACATTAAACTCATCGTTGTTGAGGGTCTCTTCTTTGCCGCAAATGATGGTAATATCCGGATAGGTGAAAAGTGTATTTGCGGGTATATGTATGCGCGTATCACTACTGAATGGTTTGCATCCGCTTCCTTTCAGCAAGGCTCCCAATGCTGAATGGACATTTGATACGACATGGTTGTGAGGCATTTTCGCACCAGACATTGCAAATACCTCACCCCTGTAAAATTCATGCTTTTCGGCTGATGAACGCTCCAGATCAAGATATTCTGTTACCGTAAGTTTTTGTTTGCCAAACGCAAGCGCCGGTTCGCGAACTTCCATTTTATAAAATTACAAAACAAAAGGCACACAGTTGTCTGCGTGCCTTTTGTTGATCTGCTGATAAAGTGTTGTTATTCTGTAACCGGTGTAGCTTTTCCATCTTTACCGAGGTAGAGGTGGAATGTATCGCCACGGAGGCCTATACGCATTGATTCCAGAGGAATTACTTCTGCGGGTGCTAGGTTGCCGAGGTTCACGTTCACGCCCAGCAGTTCGAGGAAGTAAACCTGCTGTGCTTTCTGCGGTGCTTCCCAGATGATCTTCTCATAAGGGATCTGTGTGAGGATCTCCTGTACCAACCCTTCGCGCACCTCTCCTGACCCACGATAGATGCCCACGTTACCTGCTTCGCGTGCTTCGGCGATAACATACGTAGAGCCGGATTCCAGTTCTGCCTTCATCAGTTCTATCCACTTATAAGGCGGCATGATGTGAGTGGCGTCTTTTGAACCCACTTCAGAGAAGACGGTAAAGTGTTTCGCCATTTTCTCGATGTAGCCGCATTTTTCGATATGTGGAATTGTTATCGATCCGTCGGAGACTTCTACGTGTGTAACACCGAGGTCTTTAACGGCAGCGATATAATCGTCTATCTGGTTGCGCACGAGGAATGCTTCAAACAATGTGCCACCGAAGTAAACGGGTATGTTGAGGTCCTGATAGATCTTGATCTTTTCCCTGAGATTGGCGGTAACAACACTTGTGCCAAAGCCAAATTTCACGATGTCTACGTAGGGTGCGGCTACAGAGAGGAAGTCTCTAACGCCATCCAGCCCCATACCTTTGTCCATCACCATTGTGAGTCCGTATGTGCGGGGTATAACGGTCCTTTCGGGAATATTAGTCAGTTTGAAATTCATGAACTACTAGTTGAGTGCGGTTGCAAAGATAATTCAATTGGTTGTTTAACACTAATAATGGGTCTGTGGTTCGTATATTGCAGACGTAATTGTGACATAATATGCGTAGGGATGTTCCTATAGTTGGTTTTATCATTGGTATGCTGATGCCTTTGTTAGGTTTTCTGGTGGTGTATCTTTTGTGGTTCAAGGGTCGGGACCTTGGTACAGTGCTGGGTGTGATTGCCCACGACCACCGCATGGCACCTAAGATACTGACACTTAGTCTGTTGGCAAATCTGATACCATTTGTGTATTGCAACAACAAGCGATATGACCAGACGATGAAGGGTATAGTGATAGCGACTATGCTGTACGCATTTGTTGTGGTGCTAATCATGTTTGTCTGGTAACATGCGTTACTACATTATAGCGGGAGAGGCCAGCGGAGACCTGCATGGCAGCAACCTGGTGAAAGCCCTTCACCGGCAGGATGCGCATGCCGATGTGCGTTGCTGGGGCGGCGATAAGATGGAAGCGGCAGGTGCTACACTGGTAAAACACTACCGGGACCTAGCTTTTATGGGTTTTGTGGAAGTGCTTGCACACCTGCGTACCATAATGGGCAACATTTCATTTTGTAAAAAAGACATTGCAGCCTACCATCCCGATGTGCTGGTGCTTATAGACTATCCGGGGTTTAATCTGCGTATAGCAGAGTGGGCGAAGCAGCAGGGAATAAAGGTGGTGTATTACATATCGCCGCAGGTGTGGGCATGGAAGGAAGGTAGGGTGAAGCAGATAAAGCGGGACGTGGACCGCATGTTGGTGATATTGCCGTTTGAGCAGGATTTTTACAAGAAGTGGTCCTTTCCGGTGACCTATGTGGGGCACCCGCTGATAGAAGTGGTGGAGCAGGAGAAAGCGATAGCACCGGTTCCGTTGCCGAGCGATAAGCCTATAATAGCATTGCTGCCCGGAAGCCGTGCGCAGGAAATAAAGGTGAAACTGCCCATAATGCTGGAGATGACTGAAAGGTTCCCGCAGTACCGTTTTGCGGTTGCGCAGGCGCCTTCTCAGCCGGATGAGTTGTATCGGGAGATCATAGGCAAGAAGGATGTGCTGCTGGTAAAAGGCAAAACCTACGACCTATTGAAACAGGCAAAAGCGGGATTGATAACCAGTGGCACCGCTACGTTGGAGACTGCTCTCTTTGGTGTGCCGCAGGTAGTGTGTTACAAGGGTAATGCGATATCGTTCTGGCTGGCAACCAAGCTGGTGAGTGTTAAATACATATCGCTGGTGAATCTGATCATGGACAAGCCGGTGGTGACCGAGCTGATACAGAATGATCTCACTCCGAACAACCTGGAACGCGAACTGAACAAACTGCTGAGCGACGGAGCCGATAGAGATGCTGTGCTGGCCGATTACAGGGAGTTGTGGCACAAACTGGGTAGCAGGCCGGCCTCAGAGAATGCGGCTGCTGAGATCGTTGCGGTAGCATCGTCTTAATAGTTGCTTACATGCCATTGCGGGTCTCTTCTTCGGCCCTACGTATTAACTTAGTCATGAATTTTCTGAAGTAGATGGCACCGCCGAATGTGGCCAGTACAAATGCGATCTTAAGGAGAATGGTTACTGTTTCAGGAACTTGCAGAAAGCTGTATAAAAACACAAGTGCCATTATGCCCAATGAGTATGCGATTCCAAAGAGCGTAACCCTGCGCATCATACGTTTGCGTGCGGTCTCGCTTATCACAGGTTCGTTTGCTGATGGTTCGGGCTTGAGTTCTTCGGCAACCGTGCGACCATTGATGCGGTCTTGCAGCAGGTTGCGCATGGCTGCAGTGTTCCTGTACATCTTATCGAAAATGAAGAGGCTGGTGCCATCATCAAAGCGGATGGTCATGGCATCCATTTCGTGTCGCATGCGTGCGTAGCGGAAGGGTTGTTTGCCCGAAAGGGCCACATTGTGCACGCGCGACCAGCCATACATGCGCCCTCGCAGTGTTATCCCCTCGTCGCTGAAGCGGACTATAGGTGTATGTGTGACGTAGAACCGTAGTGTATAGCCCCCCATAAAGTAGAAGAACAACGCCAGCGCCAGCATCAGGTAATTGGTGCCTTCATCGAGCGAAACGGCGAAGATGATGGAGCCGTAGCCCCAGTAGAACAGGACGACAAAGAATATGCCGATATAGAAAGAGAACTTTCGGCGGGAGACAAGTAGCATGGGGTATATTGTGCAGTAAATGTAGGGTAAATTGAGCCAATGGTAATCTACAATAAAAGCCGGGGTAATTATTCTTTATAGGAGAATTTGTCTTTCAGCTTTAGTAGCGGTTGCTCTATGAACCGATAGGATACTGCTGCCACAACCACCATGATCGCTACCTGTAACCAATAATCGACATGGTGGTCGTGAATGATCGCGTTAAGAGTAGGGACCGGCAAAGTAATTTTGTAGAAAAAGCCATTTACGATACCGCAGCAATAGTTAATGTAGACGTAGTGATAGAGATAGATGCCGTAGCTTATTTTGCCCAGATAGTTCAGTGCGGCGTTTCCCAGCAAGTATTTTTTCACCAGGCCCTCACGGGCGTTTACTACCATAACTATAAGCTGGAGAGCAACAATGCTGTTGATGGTCTTTGTGAGGAACCGCCAGTCGTTTTTCATTGTTCCTGTGAGTAACGCACCCTTAACGATGAAATAGGCAGTAGAAGCCAGAATAGCCGCAGGCAATAGTTTGCGCCTGAACCATGATTCTCGTTCTGGCTGTTGGTGGTGCCAGGCGTACAGGCCGCCTAGTGCAAAGGCGTCGAGGCTGTTTTGTACGAGTAGTGGTGCCATGTGTCCTTGCCTGTTTATTGCATACCACGTGGTGGCAATACCGGTGGCTATTGCTACCAGCGCCATTTGTCTGAAGTATTTTCCGGGGGTAAAGAGAACTGCTACGGGCCACAAGAGATAAAATTGTTCTTCAACATCCAGGGTCCAGGTGTGGGAGAAGCTGTTCCATGAATTGGTGCGATGGCATACCACATTGAAGGTGTAGGTGAGATAGTAGCCTATGTGTTCCCGAATATCCGGATAGCGGACCAGATACAAGGTGGCCACCAGCAGATAGTAAATGGGAAAGATGCGCAGCGCTCGCCTTACGTAAAAGTTGCGCAGGATCAGACCTTTACTGCCTGCGTTGGCATGCGCCGCCAGCAGTATGCCTGTAATGAGAAAGCCACTGAGCACAAAGAAGAGTTGCAATCCAAAACCGCCATCGGGAATTATGACCTGACGAATGAACCTGCCGGATGGCGAGGTGTCATCGAACCATACGCCGAAGTGTTCTATGATGACTAAAAAAACCGCGAAAGCGCGAAGCGTGTCGAGGCCTTTTACATGTTGCATGCGGGAGTTATGGTGGGTATAAAAATGATGTTACCCTATCGAATCAATAATTGTGCCGAAAACCCCTATTTGTAACCGGTGAAGACCAATAGATAAAGAACCCCGCTGACATCAGCGGGGTTCTTTAGGATATTCCGAAACAAATCTTAAGCGTATGACTCAGTAGGCTCGCAGGTACAAACGAGGTTACGGTCGCCGTAAGTATTGTTTACACGGGCCACGCTAGGCCAGAACTTATTGTTCTTAACATATGGCAGCGGGTAAGCGGCCATATGGCGACTGTAGCTGTGGTTCCATTCGTCGGCAGTGATGGCAAACTGAGTATGCGGCGCGTTTTTCAGCGGGTTGTCATGTTTGTCCATTTTGCCTTCTTCAATCGCGCGTATCTCTGCACGTATGCCGAGAAGCGCGTCGCAGAAGCGGTCCAGTTCAGCCTTGTCTTCGCTCTCTGTTGGTTCTATCATGATAGTGCCCGCAACAGGGAAGCTCATAGTAGGCGCATGGAAACCATAGTCGATGAGGCGTTTTGCCACATCTTCAGCTTCTATCTCTGCGGTTTTCTTGAACGGACGCAGGTCCACGATAAACTCGTGCGCGCATGTGCCGCCTGTTCCTGTGTAGAGGATAGAAAAATCGTTCTGCAGGCGTGCACGCATGTAGTTCGCGTTCAGGATAGCGAATTCAGTTGCCTTACGAACACCTGCGCTACCCAGCATGCGGATATAAGCATAAGAGATAAGCAGGATACTCGCTGAGCCGTAAGGAGCAGCTGATACCGCGTTGGCGTGTTTCACTGTGCTGTCTGCACCAAATACGTGGCCCGGCAGGTGTGGCGCCAGGTGCGCTTTCACGCAGATAGGGCCCATGCCCGGTCCGCCACCACCGTGAGGGATAGCGAAGGTCTTATGCAGGTTGAGGTGACATACGTCTGCACCAATGAGACCCGGAGCCGTGAGGCCTACCTGGGCGTTCATGTTCGCACCGTCCATGTACACCTGGCCACCATACTGGTGAACGATGTCCGTGATCTCTTTTACCGTTTCTTCGTACACACCATATGTAGAAGGATAAGTGATCATGATACCGGCGAGGTTGTCGGCATACTGAGCAGCTTTTTGTTTCAGGTCTTCTACATCAATGTATCCATTTTCTAACGCTTTTACCACAACTACTTTGTAGCCTACCATCACCGCGCTGGCAGGGTTGGTGCCGTGTGCAGAGATAGGTATGAGGATCACATTGCGGTGTTTGTCGCCACGGCTTTCGTGGTAGCCGCGGATAGCGAGCAGACCGGCGTATTCGCCCTGAGCGCCGCTGTTTGGCTGCAGACTGCAGGCATCGAAGGCCGTGATCTCGCAGAGGTATGCAGAAAGTTCTTTCACGATCTGTGTGTATCCGCCTGCTTGTGCGATAGGTGCGAACGGGTGCATTTTGCTCCATTCGGGCCAGCTAAGCGGCATCATTTCCGTTGCAGCGTTCAGCTTCATGGTGCAGCTACCCAATGAGATCATGCTGGTGTTGAGGCTGAGATCTTTGTTTTCCAGCATCTTGATGTAGCGCATCATCTGCGACTCGCTATGGTGGGTATTAAACACCTGATGCGTGAGGAACGCACTGGTGCGGGTAAGTGATGTAGGGATGTGAGAGAGTGATGTCTGCTCGTCTATAGAGAATGACACCGGCTCCTCGCTGCCCAGCACCACTGAAATAATGTCAAGTACATCGGTTGATGTAGTGGTTTCATCGAGAGAGATACCTATGCGGTTGTTGCTGAGGTAGCGGAAGTTGATGTTCTTCGCTTCGGCAGCGGCACGCACAGCGTTACTGTCGGCAACTGTTACTACAATTGTGTCGAAGAAGCTGTTACTGTGCAGTTTCAGACCGGCGGCTGTGAGCGAATCTCCGAGCACCTGTGTCAACAATGCTACACGTTTTGCGATGTCCTTCAGACCATCAGGACCGTGGTAAACGGCATACATAGCAGCCATGTTGGCCAGCAATGCCTGCGCGGTACAGATGTTTGAAGTAGCTTTTTCCCTTTTGATGTGCTGTTCGCGAGTGCCAAGCGCCATGCGGAGCGCGCGGTTGTTGGCAGCGTCGATACTGATACCGATGATACGGCCGGGGATCTGACGTTTGAAGTCGTCCTTCACAGCGAAGAATGCTGCGTGAGGGCCACCAAAGCCCATTGGTACACCGAAACGTTGCGCAGAGCCGATTGCGGCATCAGCGCCCAGCTCGCCTGGAGGGGTGAGCAGTGTGAGGGCCAGCAGATCGGTGGCCATAACTACGAATGCGCCTGCGTTGTGCGTAGTTTCAATGAAGTTACGGTAGTCTTCCACACCTCCTTTATCGTTGGGGTATTGGAGCAGCGCACCGAAGTATGTGTTGTCGATAGTGGTATTGCGGTAGTCGCCGGTTACCACCTGAATGCCAAGTGGAGTAGCGCGGGTGATAACGACATCTAATGTCTGAGGAAACACGTCAGCGTCAACAAAGAACTTAGGACGATCGGGGTTCTGGGCGTCTTTGTTTGCCGTGTGGAAGAACATGTTCATAGCTTCTGCAGCCGCAGTTGCTTCGTCAAGCAGAGATGCGTTGGTAATAGGCAGGGCAGTAAGATCGCTGATAACAGTCTGATAGTTGATGAGACTTTCCAGACGACCCTGGCTGATCTCGGCCTGGTATGGAGTGTACTGAGTGTACCATCCCGGGTTTTCGAAAATATT
>JACSRV010000205.1 GCA_014879545.1 Chitinophagaceae bacterium
TTCCAATTCGTTCATTCTTTTTGATCGTATGAGCGCTTCAATACGGCGCTTTTCGGACTTCAGCTGTACTAAAACAGCAACAGGATTCTTGTTTTCGTAGAATTCCTGCGCCGACACTGTGAACGAACCTGCAAAAATGAATAGTACAACAATTACACTTTTAATATGTTGAGTCATAACGTCGGCCAAAGTTAGTTAGTTTCACGTTGTACGATCGCGGGTCGTCATATTTTAACAGCAATGATGCCCCCGGCCTCTCCATGACGAAGTTTTTTTCATGCAAACGCTTACATTTTTTACAAGGTAGTCGATTAAATATTAGTTACTTTCGAAGAAACTATTAATTTTATGGCCTGACCGTGTATTCCGGTCTGGTTTCGTGTGTTGTTTGTTTAAAGTGAAGGCTGATGTAGTCGCACAATGAAACGAGCAGCTGAAAAAACAAAACAAGAAAAATGAAAATTACAAGGACGATATTCGTTACGACGATACTTACACTAATGGCTTTCGGTGCGGTGGTATATACATCATGCAGGAAAGACCGTTGTAAAAGGGTGGTGTGCCAAAACGGAGGTACCTGCAACGATGGTTTCTGTTACTGCCCTTCAGGCTATACCGGCACTTATTGCCAGATAGCGAATGTGTCGTCGATAGCATTCAAGAATACTACTTTCACGCCTGTAACAATCATCATCAAGGGTATTGAGTACACAGTGGATACAGGTAAGACTATCACTTTCACCGGTTCACATGGCGACCGTCTGAAACCAACCGCACGTACAAAGGGGCTTTACGGTTTGAACGTTACGATACCCATGCCGAAGGATACATCGGTATTGGTGTTCCCAACGCGTTACACAAATTTCATTGAGTTAAAGATCCCTAAAGAGTACTTCTTCCTGACGGTAACGAATAACAATCCTACCGAACCGGAGGTGTCTATGGTGTATGTAAATACTCAATTGGCTGCCGACTCCAGTTTGGATGTTGTTACATTGCCAACTCCGATCAAAAACACAGGTAAACCATTCCACATTGGCTATTACAGGGCGTATGTAGACACAAAGGTGAGGTTGGAGAAAACGCCGAGGGTATGGAATTATGCCAATCTCTTTGGTCCGGCGTCAACTGCGGTGCTGAAAGAGAATCAGTCTTATAACGCGGTTCTTCCATAGTTCTTCTGTTTCAACAGACTCTTTATTGTTTCCGGCGGGCATGTGAATGTGCGCACGTAGTGATGCTTTTTCGTATTTTCACAGACATTGTACTGTGATATACTATGAAGAAGTTGATTTTCCCTTTATTATTGTCGGCGCCGTTACTCGGACTTGCACAAACTGCCATCACATCGACCGACAGCACTGCTGCGCGTGTGATGATGGGCAATTATGATCCGGCAGCATATGCCGCGGCCACGGTAATCAACGACCCAGCGATCATTGCTGCAGAACTCCGTTCGGCAATTTCGGCTGACTCGTTACATAAATGGCTCGACGTTCTGGGTAGTTTTCAGAACAGGAATACAGGGTCAGATACCATCTCAGCTGTGCGGGGTATAGGTGCTGCCCGGCGTTGGATCTTTTCGAAGTTTAGTGAGTTCAGTGCGCGAAACGACAACAGATTGATTCCTTCTTACCTGCAATTTGACGAGACAATCTGCGACATAACGCGACATCGGAACGTATTTGCTGTTTTGCCGGGCACAGACACCAGTGACCGGTCGGTGATATTGATAGAGGGTCATATGGATAGCCGATGTGTGGGCCTTTGCGACACGACATGTGTAGCGAAGGGCATGGAAGATAACGGTAGCGGCACTGCGCTTGTAATGGAACTGGCGCGTGTGATGAGTAAGTACAGTTTTAAGCGAACAATCGTTTTTGTGGCCACTACCAGTGAGGAGCAGGGCTTGAACGGCGCTAACGCTTTTGCAGTGTATGCACAGGCGCATGGCATCAAGATAAAAGGAGTACTTAATAATGATGTGATAGGGGGTGTGGTATGCGGCCACACAAGCTCGCCACCGAGTTGTCCGGGATTCAAGCAGGTGGATAGTACTCAGGTGAGGCTGTTTTCTTTTGGAGGGTTCAATTCGTTTCACAAAGGACTGTCGAGGTTCATAAAGCTGGAGTATAAAGAAATGCAGTTGCCGTTCGCTACGGTTCCAATGGCCATCAGTATCATGACGGCGGAGGACAGAACGGGCAGGGGTGGTGATCATATACCGTTCAGACAGAAGGGATTTGTGGCCATGCGGTTTACGTCGGCCAACGAGTCGGGGGACGCGAACGTGTCCAGTACATCGTATGTGGACCGACAGCACACCTCGTCAGACAGTATTGGTGTTGATAACGATCTGAACGGATCGCTTGATGAGTATTACGTTGACTTTAATTACCTGAGCAGGAATACGCTGATCAATGCAAATGCCGCCGCAATGATGGCGTTGGGGCCCAAGACACCTGATTTTACTTTGTCAGCAACACCCGGTACTCTCAATGTGAACCTTACGGCCGAAACTGGATATCCGCAGTATAGGGTGGGGGTAAGGACCACCACCAATGATTGGGATTCGGTTTATACGTTTTCAGGCGGAAGTACTACTTTCAATGTGCCCGTGGCCGGCACAGGCAACCATATTGTAAGTGTAGCGTCGGTAGATGATAAGGGAGTAGAGAGTCTGTTCTCTAAAGAGTTGCAGACAAGTGTTGTGGCGGGGTTTGATCTGGTGCCGGCACGGAAAGCACCGATAGAGTTGTTGCAGAACGCTCCGAATCCGGCTGATGAGGCGACGATGATCACCGTATTGGTAAACGGGCATCAAGCCTATAAAGAAGCATTCCTTTCAATAAAAGATATGAATGGTCGGGAGGTGCGCAGGATGCCGGTTTCGCTGGAGGAAGGGGTCAATGAGGTGATCTATGATCATGGTTACAACATGAGTGGCATCTATATCTATTCATTGGTTGTAGACGGGAAAGTCATAGATTCAAAGCGTATGACATTCACCAATTAGTATTTACTGCAAATTAAAAAGAGACGGCCGCATGATGCGGCCGTCTCTTTTTGTGATAAGAATAATGGGGATATTATTTCTTCTCGAGTACAGTATTGTAATTGTTGTCATTAGCTGAGATGCTGACGATGTATGTGCCGCGGCTGAGGTTTGTAACATCAACTGAAGCAATGCCGGTTGTCTGGGTCATGTCTACAGACCTGCTGATAACCTGACGGCCGGTGATGTCGGTGATAACTACAGAGGCAGTGCCGGTAGTTACGTTGTTCCATTTTACGTTCAGCACATTCTCAGCGGGGTTAGGGTATACACTGATAGCAGTGCTGTTTGCGCTTACGGTACCAACGGCTGATGTTACCGGAGTGATGGTAAGTGAAAGCGTGTGCTGGATGAAGCTGGCAGCTGTCATTGAAGCCGCGCTGCTTGTGAGGGTGATGGCAGGGTATGGAGTAGTAGCATAGTTGATCAGCTCGGGGTAGATCTTGATAGGAGTGCCTGTTGGGAGGTTGCTGAACGAGTAGTGACCTGAAGCATCAGTAATAGTGCGTTGAAGTATTGCACCGGTACTGTTGTTCACACAATAGATAAGCAGACCTACCGCCGGAATACCCGCAGTGCCTTTGTTGGCACCTGTTGTTACGTCGCCGGCAATGAAACCAGGTCCTGATGTGGTAGTGCCATAGCCCATTGTAATGTTCTTATTGATGTCGTGCGTGCCAGCTGTGTGGTAGATGACAGTGGCTGTGCCCCAATAAGCGCTAGCGTTGTGGTAGGTAGGGATGTAGCCGGTACCTGCAACCATGGAATCATCGGCTGCTTTAACACGGAATGAATCGGTGCCCATGCCACAGAAGGAATAGTGTGCACTTGCTCCCGAAGCATAAACATAGGTTGAATCGCACGCTGTGAGCATGTGTGCAGTAGGGTTGTATTTAATGAGCCAAACCTTTACCGGGCCATACAAAGGAGTGCCTGTGAAAAGTACATCGCCTGAGATGCAATCGGCTGTGGTAACTGTAACGGTAGTGGTAGCGTATACAGGACCTACACAACCTGCAACTGTGTAGGTGATGACAGCTGTACCCGTTGCAACGCCTGTTACTACACCTGAAGTGCTGACCGTAGCAACGCCTGTGCTGCCGCTGCTCCAAGTGCCGCCACTAACGGTGCTGTAAAGCGAAGTAGTGAATCCAACAGCTACTGAAGTTGTACCAGAAATAGTACCCGCAGAGCCGCCCGAAGTGACAGTTATGGAACGGGTAGTTGTATAAGGGCCGCACGGACCGGAAACCGTGTGGCTGATAAGTGCCACACCTGTACTAACACCTGTCACCACGCCGGCAGAAGATACTGTTGCAATAGAAGGAGCTGCGGAAGTCCAGGTACCTGATGTGGTAGAAGACAGCGTGATCGTTCCTCCAACGCAAACAGAAGATGGGCCTGAAATTGAATCGGGAACGGTGCCTGTGACGGTAACTACAACTGATGCGCTGCATCCGGTGGCAAGGGTATAGTAAATGGTAGTTGTGCCCGCATGTGCTCCGGTGCATACGCCGGTAGATGCGCCAACGGTAGCTACATAGCTAGAGCCGGAATACCATGTGCCGCCGGAGGTAGCACTTGCTAATGTGATAGAAGATCCTACGCAGAAAGAAGATCCTGCGCCTGTGATAGCTGCGGGAGCAGGGTTGATTGTGAATACTGCGGTTGAAGTGGTGCTACCTGTGAAGGTGATTATAGTTGTACCTGGAGTGAGACCGGTGAGAATGCCTGTGGACGAGCCGATGGTAGCTACTGCTAAATTGCTGCTGGACCATGTGCCTGCTGACGGGCCGGGGCCTGAGGAGTCGAATAAAGTGGTGGCGGCGCCTACACATGCGGTGTGTGACGTGGGATAGATGACGGCGGAACTTTTTGTTGCCGATAGCATGCCGATGAGGGCGAATGCGAGGGTTAAGAGTTTTTTCATTTGTTTGGTTTTTCTGTTTGTAAATTGATTTTCGGATTACTGCTAACTATGACGCAGTAGTTTTCGTTTTTGTGAGGAATGCCGCAAAAGAAATTAAAACTAATAGGTGAGTAATGTAGTTTGCTGAGCCTGCGGTCGCGTGAAATTTATTAGTAGATGGGGGTAAAAAAATACCCCTGCAGAAGCAGGGGTATCATTGATCCTCATTGTTCACTGTTTTTTATCACAATATCAGCGTACCTGAAAAGGCATATCT